>JALZNU010000022.1 GCA_030857495.1 Actinomycetota bacterium
CCGCCTCGAACAGCTCCATCGTCGCCTTCTCGAGCGATCCCTTCGGCAGCACCACCCGCAGCACGCCACGACGCTATCGGCGCCCGTCGCCTGTGTCAGCGAGAACACGCGGCGCGTCCGGAGAATGCTGACAGAGCCGCGGTCAGTGGGGGCGGCCGCCGGCGAGCAGGGTCAGGGCATGCGGGAGCACGTCGAGCACGGCACCGAGCTGCTCGACGCAACCCTTGGGCGAGCCTGGCGTGTTGCACACGATGGCGCTGCCGCGGACGCCGGCGACACCGCGCGAAAGCCGGCCGAACGGGCTGACGAGGCGCATTGCCTCGGCGAGGCCCGGCGCGTCGCGCTCGATGACGGCCAATGTCGCCTCGGGCGTCTGGTCGCGCGGTGCGAACCCGGTGCCGCCCGTCGTGACGACGAGACCCGTGAAACCGTCGGTCATCTGCGACAGCGCGGTGGCGACGGGGGATTCGCCGTCTTCTGACACCCGGTGCTCCACCACGTCGAATCCGGCGTCGGTGAGCTGGGTGACGAGCGCCGCACCGCTCTCGTCGCGGCGGGCACCGTGGAACACTCCGTCGGACACGGTGAGGACCTTGGCGGCCCACGTCCGCTCGGTGCCGCTCACGGGGCGGCCCCCGTCTCACCGAACCGCTCGCCCGGTCGGGGCTGCGCGCCGTGGCGCCATGATCCCCACGTCATGCGAGCAGCACCTGCTGCTTGCACCTCGAGGGGTGCGAGGGCGCCAACGCCACAGGCGATCACGTCATCAACGAGCTCGCCGGGGGGGTGGGGCCCGCGGTCGTCGTCATCGGCGATCGTCGTGGCAGTGGTGCGATGGATCTTGAAGCGCTCGCCGCGAAACGTCGTGTGGGCGTCACCGACGCGCACGACACGGTGCGCCTGCGTCGCCGAGCCCGACCAGTCGATCCGCCGGTCGTCGCTCGTCAGTTTGTGCGCGTAGATCAGCTCGCCCACCTGTGGGGACGCAGCGCCGAGTCCCACGTCGAGTCGACGGACGAGCAGGTCGGTGCCGACTGCGGCGAGCTCGGCGCGCAGCTCGTCGGCCGTGACGTCGTCGCTGATGGGAACCTCGGCCCGGTCGTGGACGTCGCCCTCGTCGAGTTGGGCTGCCACGTCCATCACGCACACGCCGGTCATCGTGTCACCGGCGAGGATCGCACGTTCCACCGGCGCCGCGCCCCGCCACCGCGGCAGCAGCGAGAAGTGCAGGTTGACCATCGGGATCTCGTCGAGCAGCGGCGACGGGATGATCCGCCCATAGGCGACGACGACACCCAGCTCGGCGTCGCTACCCGACAGCTCGCCGAGGTCGTGCGTGACGGACAGGCCACGCTCGACCGCGGCCGCCTTCACCGGGCTCGGGCTCGTCGCCGTGCCCCTGCCCCTGCGCCGGTCGGGTCCTGTCACCACAGCGACGATGTCGTGACCGGCGTCGTGCAGTGCGACGAGCGGCGCGACGGCGACGCCCGGTGTGCCGAGGTAGGCGATCCGCACTTCAGCGCAGCCGCAGGCGGCGCCGCTCGGGCTCTGCAGGGGCGCCAGGGGCTGTCGGTGCGGCGCTGATCGCGCGGTATTCGGCGAGCGCCTCTGCGCGCTGTTCGGGGGTCATGCGGTCGAACATGAGGACGCCGTTGAGGTGGTCGATCTCGTGCTGGAACAGTCGTGCCTCCAGCTCGTCGGCCTCGATCTCGATCATCTCGCCGTCGAGACCGACGCCACGCATCAGCACGGTCTTCGGTCGCACCATCTCGACGTACAGGCCGGGGATCGACAGACACCCCTCGTCGTACACCCACTCCCCCGCCGATTCGACGATCTCGGGGTTCAACACGACGAGCGGATCCTCGCCGAGATCCCACACGAAGATCTGCTTCTGCACGCCGATCTGCGGCGCGGCGAGGGCGATGCCGTTGCCCGACGTGTACAGCGTCTCGAACATGTTGTCGACGAGCCGCACGACCTTGCCGTTGACTTCCTCGACCGCAGCGGCCGTCGACTTCAACACCGGGTCGCCGTACGTGCGGATCTGATAGCCCACGCCTGCGACGCTATCTCGATGGGTCACTACTTCGAGGCGCAGCCGGCGGTGGGGTCCGACCCCGTCGACGTCGAGGTCTGCGTCGGTGGCGGCACGTTCTCGATGACGACCGACCGAGGCGTGTTCAGCTACGGAAGGCTCGATCGCGGCACGGGGTTGCTGCTGCGTGACGCGCCGTCGCCGCCGGCATCGGGCGACCTTCTCGACCTCGGCTGCGGGACGGGGGCGATCGCGCTCTCGCTCGCCCAGCGCGCGCCGGATGCCCGGATCCACGCCGTCGACGTCAACACCCGTGCACTCGAGCTGTGCGCCGCAAGCGCTCGCCGCAACGGCCTGCACAACGTGCACGTCGCGCACCCCGACGAGATCGACCCGCTGTGGGGCTTCGACCTGATCTGGTCGAACCCGCCCGTGCGCATCGGCAAGACGGCGCTGCACGACCTGCTCGCGACGTGGCTGGGCCGTCTTCGGCCGGGCGGACGTGCCGTGCTCGTGATGCAACGCAACCTGGGCGCGGACTCGCTGCACCGCTGGCTCGACGGGTCGCTGCCGGGATGGCCGACGACACGACTCGGTTCGTCGAAGGGCTACCGACTGCTCCAGATCGTGCATCCGCCCGCCGACGACACCTGATCACGCGCGTGGCGGATCCACCTCGATGCGGAGCCGAGAGCCCTTCGGCCGTGGCACGTCTGCGAGAAGCGTTCCGAGCGATTGCCACTCAGGCGCTCGCACGACGAGCTCGTTGCCGCTCGCAGCGCCGCCGACGTGCCATCGGTCGTCGGCGTGTGCCGACGCGAGGCGCGCCCGGAGCGCACCGGCGAACTCGTCGGACCCCGCACCCCGAATGGTCGCCAGCGCGGCGAACGGCGGCAGGCCGAGCTCGAGGCGACGGGCCGCATCGACGCGCGACATCCGCTCCGGATCGGCGAGCAGGGCCGCCTGCACGACCTCGTGACGGGGCAGGAACGTCTGCAACATCACCCTTCCGCCGACGTCGCGTGCGCCCACGAGACGGGCCGCACGGACGACGAGCGCCATCGCCTGCTCGCCCGCCCGGTAGCGCGGCGCCAAAAGCTCGGCGTCGAAGTCCAAGAACGCCACGACGTCAGCGCTGCGGACACGGTGCAGCACGGCCTCCGTGCCGACGTAGACGTCGGCGTCGGCGGGAACGTCGCTGTCGTCGCCGCTGACGACCACCACGTCGCGGTTGGCGGCGGCAGCGATCTCCTCTCGCAGGCGGGCGATTCCCGGGCGAAGGTTGGCGAACGCCGTGCCCATGCACGACGCGCACACGAGGGGTCGATTGAGGCCGCAGCGGTCGCAGTGGAAGTGGTCGGCATCGTCGTCCCGAACAGCGGCTTCGCATCGCTCGCAGCGGGCGAGCGCTTTGCACGTGCGACACGCCGAGAGACGAGCCCGGCCCTTTGCGTTGTGGACGCACACGATCCTGCGGCGCTCGTCACGCAGTGCGGCGATGAGCGGCGACGTGAGCATCGACGTCTGCCACGGCTCGTCCCGCGTGCGATCGATGACGTCGACGAACGGCCACGCCGCCCGTGACGACGTGATCGACGGGTGCGAGACGGCCGCTCCCGCCCACGTGAGGGCCGTCACCGAAGGCACCGGCGACACGAGAAGCACCGGGACCGACGCTCGGCGCGCCCGCTCGATCGCGACGTCGCGGGCGTGCCACGTCGGGCTGCGCTCCTCCTGTAGCCGTTCGTCGTGCTCGTCGAACACGACGATCGAGCCGAGATCAGGGCACGGCGCCCACACCGCCGTCCGCGTGCCGATCACCACGTCGGCGCCGGCATGGGCTTGTGCCCACTCCCCAGGCGACAACGCGACGCTCACGCCCGCTCGGCGCAGACGGCCGGCGAGCATTGTCGCCGTGTCGAGCGCGGGCACGACCGCGAGCACGGGACCACGGGTGAGGCAGGCGGCGACGACCGTGACGTCGGGGTCCTCGCTCGGCCCGACACGCAGGACGCCACCGCCACGGGAGAGCAGCGCGTCAGCTCGGTCGTGGCGTGGCCCGAACGTGCGCGCCGTGCGCGCCGACGGCATACCACCAACGACGGCCCGCTGCGGTGACGCGGCGACGAGGAAGGGCCGGATCCCACGAGATGCCCACCGCTGGCGCGCCCAACGGGCGAGATCGATCGTCGCCGCGCCCGGTCCCGCACCGGTGACCTTGGCGAGTGGCTTCATCCGCTCCAGCGGCAGCTCACCGTCGTGGACGGCGACCTGCACCACCCATGCGCCGACGCGCCGGCCGTGCAGCGACACACGAACGAGGTCGCCGACGTGGACCCGCGAGACGAGCGCGTCGGGAACGAGGTAATCGAACTGCTTGTCGATGCCAGTGACGTCCGGCAGAACCGTTGCGACGAGCGGCGGTGGGGTCACACGCCGATCGCCGACGAGAAGTCGGCGAGGCGGCTCGTGTTCTCCCATGGGAAGCCGCTGCGGCCGAAGTGACCGTATGCGGCCGTCTTGCGGTAGATCGGCCGGAGCAGATTCAGATCTCGCACGATCGCACCCGGCCGGAGGTCGAACACCTCGCGGACGCCCTTCTCGATGATGTCTGGCTCGACGGTGTGCGTGCCGAACGTCTCGACGAGGATGCTCACGGGCTGCGCCATGCCGATCGCGTAGGCGACCTGCACCTCGCAGCGCTGCGCTGCGCCAGAGGCGACAACGTGCTTGGCGACCCACCTCGCGGCGTACGCACCGGAGCGGTCGACCTTGCTCGGGTCCTTGCCGCTGAACGCGCCGCCGCCGTGGCGTCCCATCCCGCCGTACGTGTCGACGATGATCTTGCGGCCCGTCAAGCCGGCGTCTGCGTGCGGGCCGCCGAGCACGAAGTTGCCGGTGGGGTTGACATACACGGCGTAGTCGTCGTCAGCGAACCGCTCGGGAATGATCGGGGTGACCACCTGCTCGATCAGGTCCGGACGGATCACGGAGTCGCGATCCACGCCGTCTTGGTGCTGGGTGGACACGAGCACCGCCTTCAATGCGACGGGCACACCGTCCTCGTAGTCGAACGTGACCTGGGTCTTGCCATCTGGCCGCAGGTACGGCAACGCACCGGACTTGCGCACCTCGGCGAGCCGCTCGGCGAGGCGATGGGCCGTCCAGATCGGCAGCGGCATCAGGTCGTCGGTCTCGGTGCAGGCGTAGCCGAACATCATCCCCTGGTCGCCAGCGCCCTGTGCGTTGAGCTGGTCCTCTCCACCCTTGCCGCCTCGCAGCTCCTCGCTGCTGTCGACGCCCTGGGCGATGTCGGGGCTCTGCTCGTCGATGGACACGATCACGCCGCACGTCTTGCCGTCGAAGCCGAACAGCGGGTTGTCGTAGCCGATGTCGTTGATCGTCTCGCGAGCGAGCTTGGGGATGTCGACGTACGCGGTGGTCGTCACCTCACCGGCGATGACGCAGAGTCCTGTGGTGAGCAGCGTCTCGCACGCCACCCGACCGTGAGGGTCCTCGGCGATGATCGCGTCGAGGACCGCGTCACTGATCTGATCGGCCATCTTGTCGGGGTGACCTTCAGTCACGCTCTCGGAGGTGAATGTCCAACGGGGCACGGGAGTCTCCAGATGTGGTGGGGGTTGCTCAGCGGGAGCGCACGTCGAGGATCGCCTCGAGCACGTGCGCGGCGATGGTCCGTTTGTCGGCCAGCGACACGCTAACGGTTCGGCCGCCCTTCGAGATGATGGTCACGGCGTTCGTATCGTGCGCGAAACCGGCGCCGGGTGCGCTCACGTCGTTGGCCACGATGATGTCGAGCCGCTTGGATTCGAGCTTCTTCGTGGCGTTCTCCACGAGGTCCGACGTCTCGGCGGCGAACCCGACGATGGTCTGATCGTCGCCGCGGGCGACGGCCAGTCCGGCGACGATGTCCTCGGTCGATTCGAGCACGATCTGGGGCACACCGTCGGCCTTCTTCAGCTTGTCGGTGGCGGTCGTCACGGGCCGGAAGTCGGCCACGGCGGCGGCCATCACGACGATGTCGTGGTCTGGCGCGAGCCGACCCACTGCCTCGGCCATCTCGGCCGCCGTCTCGACGCGCACGACGTCTGCCGCCGGCGGCGGTTCGAGGTCGACAGTCGTCACGAGCGTCACCGTGGCGCCACGATCGACCGCCTCGGCGGCGATGGCGTGGCCCTGCTTGCCCGAGCTGCGGTTGGCGATGACGCGCACCGGATCGATCGGTTCGCGGGTGCCGCCGGCCGTGACGAGCAGGCGCAGACCGTTCATCGCCCGAGACAACCCTGGCGCGTCGCCGGCACCGCCGGGCGCGAGCACCTCGACGACAACCGCCACGATGTCGGCGGGATCGGCCATCCGCCCGACGCCCGAGTCGCCGCCGGCGAGGCGGCCGACACCCGGACCGACGATCGTGACGCCCCTGCGCCGCAGGGTTGCGACGTTGTCTGTGACCGCCGCGTGCTCCCACATCTCGGTGTGCATCGCCGGCGCGAGCACCACAGGGGCGCGGGTCGCGATCAACGTGTTGGTGAGCAGGTCGGTGCTCAGCCCGTTGGCGTAGGCGCCGATCACGCGGGCGGTGGCCGGTGCGACGACCACGAGGTCGGCCTGCTGGCCGAGACGGGTGTGCGGGATGGGATCTGGCCCGCCGTCCCACATGCTCGTGCGGACAGGTTCGCTGGCAAGTGCGCTCAGCGTGGTTGCGCCGATGAAGTGGTGCGCGGCCCGCGTCATCACCGGGACGACGTGGGCGCCCTCGTCACGCAGACGGCGGAGCACCTCGACCGACTTGTAGGCGGCGATCCCGCCCGAGACGCCGAGCACGATGCGGCGTCCGGCGAGTGCGGCCAACAGCGCAGCCTCAGGCGGGGTCGAGCTCTGCGGCGCCCTCGGGCACCTGCTCGTCGTCGTCCTCGGTCACCTCGGGCAGCTCGGCCCACTCGATCTTGTCGGCCGAGATCTCCTCGAACGCGATGCTGAGCGGCTTGCGCGACACCGACGACACCTGCGGGGGCACCATGTGACCGAGTCCCTCGCCGAGCTGGTTGAAGTAGGCGTTGATGTGACGGGCGCGTCGGGCGGCGAGCGTGACGAGCCCGAACTTGGAATCGACGCGTCCCAGCAGCTCTTCGATGCCGGGTGTCACCATCGTGTCGTGCGTTCGCTCCATGTGCGGTACAGGCCCTCTCGTCGCGTCGATGTCCACCGCAAACGCGGCGGGACTCGATCCTACCGGGATCTGGATGCTTCGATGATGGACATCAGCTCGTCGACGGTCGACTCGATCGTGTCGTTGACGACGACATGGTCGGCGACGCGCAGCCCGACCTGCTCCTCCAGCTCGGCCTTGCGCAGGCGCGCCTGCACCCGATGGTCGGCATCACCGCGCCCGCGCAACCGCCGCTCTTGTTCGGCTCGCGACGGCGGGAGGACGAAGATCAGCAGCGCGTCGGGATGCCGGTTCTTCACCTGTTGTGCCCCGTCGAGCTCGATCTCGAGCAGCAGGTCCTTGTCGAGATCGTCGAGCGAGCCGAAGTCGGGCGCCGGCGTGCCGTAGTAGTTGCCGAGGAACTCTGTCCACTCGAGCAGGCCGCCCGTCTCGATGCCGCGCTCGAACTCTGCGACGTCGGTGAAGCGGTAGGCGTCGTCGGGCTCGCCGGGCCGCTGCGCGCGCGTCGTCCACGACCTGCTCAGCCACAGCTGCGGGTCGCGCTGCACGAGCGCATCGACGATGGTGCCCTTGCCGACCCCGCCGGGGCCGGACACCACGATGATGAGCGACGTCCGCCGGTCAGCCACTCAGCGCATCGAGGAGCGCCTGGCGTTGCTTCGAGCCGAGCCCCTGCACGCGACGGTTGTCCGAGATCTCGAGCTCTTCCATCAGCTTGCGGGCCTTCACCTTGCCGACGCCAGGAAGCGATTCGAGCAGCGACACGACCTTGAGCTTGGCCATGTTCTTGTCCTCGGAGGCGAGCGCGTCCTGCAGGGTGATCGACCCCATCTTCAGTCGCTGCTTGATTTCCGCCCTCGCGGCGCGGGCCTCTGCGGCCTTCGCCAAGGCCGCGGTCCGCTGCTCCGGTGTCAACTGTGGAGGTGTTGCCATCTCGCCACGGTAGCGCGCACGTCTCGACCCGTTGCGTGATCCCACCAGGCACGGAGGTTCCTCACCGCACGAGCGCGCTGAGCTCGCGACGGACACGTGCCGGCGCACGCGGATCGGCGAACGTGGCCGTCCCGACCTGCACCGCGACGGCGCCAGCGAGCATCAGCTCGTGTGCGTCCCAACCGCTGCGCACGCCACCGACCCCGACGATCGGCAGCGCCGGATGGGCGACTGCGACATCGTGCACCGCTCGCACGGCGATGGGATGGATCGCCGGTCCCGACAGTCCGCCGCCGCCCGCACCGAGCACGGGACGTTTGGTCGCCGGGTCGTACGCCATCGCCAGCATCGTGTTGATGCATGTCACCGCTTCCGCCCCCGCGTCGGCCACCGCGCCGGCGACGTCGACGATACGGTCCGTGTTGGCGCTCAGCTTCGCCCAGCGTGGACGACCGCATGCCGCGGTCGCCTCGATCACCTCGCCGGCGAGAGCGGCGTCGTGGGCGAACATCGCCGAACGCCCCTCCAGGTTGGGGCACGACAGGTTCACCTCGACGGCGACGACGCACGGCGGGGCTGCGGCGAGCAGGTCGGCCGCCGCCCGGTACTCGTCGACGCTGCGACCCCAGATGCTGGCGACGACCGTGACGCCGGCGCGCTCCAGCTGAGGTAGGCCCTCCGACATCCACGCCGCGATGCCGGGTCCTTGCAGACCGACGGCGTTGAGCATGCCCGACGTCGTCGGGTGCAGCCGCGGCGCCGGGTTGCCCGCCCACTCGAACGCCGCGAGCGACTTCGTGACGAACGCGCCGAGTGTGGCGAGGTCGAGGTACGGCGACAACTCGAGCCCGTATCCGGCGGTACCCGATGCCGTCATGACGGCGTTGCGCAAGGTCACCGATCCCACCGTGACGGCAGCGGGCCCGACGGCGGTCACGGCCGGCTCCACATCTCCTGCAACGAGCGCACCTGCATCGGCTCGATCCGCTGCGCGGCGAGACCGTTGACCGCCGCGAGTGCGGCGTCGATCGTCGTCACGCACGCCACGCCGTGCAGGCTCGCAGCCTTGCGGATGTGTTCGCCGTCCGAGCGGCCGACACCACCCTGGGGAGTGTTGATGACGAAGCTGACGTTGCCGGCGGAGATCATGTCGACCGCCGTCTTGCCGGCGCCCTCGCTCACCTTGGCGAGCACCTCGTCGACCTGCTGACCGAACCGTGCCAGGTAGTCGGCCGTGCCGCGAGTCGCGACGAGGCCGAGCCCGAGTCGCGCCAGCGCCTTGGCGACGACGATCCCGGCGGACTTCTCGGGGTCGGCGAGACTCATGAACACCGTCCCCTCGGTCGGCAGCACCGTGCCGGCGGCGAGCTCGGCCTTGTAGAAGGCCCGCGCGAACGTCACGTCGATGCCCATCACCTCGCCCGTCGACCGCATCTCGGGACCGAGTGCCGGGTCGACCTCGGGGAACCGGTTGAAGGGCAGCACCGCCTCCTTCACCGCCACGAGGCCGTGATCGCTCGGGTGGGGAGCGAGTAGCCCTTCGGCTCGCAGCTCGTCGAGCGTCGCGCCGAGCATCACCCGAGCTGCAACCTTGGCGATCGGCACGCCGGTCGCCTTGGCGACGAACGGCACCGTCCTGCTGGCACGAGGGTTGGCCTCGATGACGTACACCGTCGTGCCTGTGACGGCGAACTGCACGTTGACGAGGCCGCGCACGTCGAGGCGGTCGGCGATGGCAGTGACGTAGGCCTCGATGACCTCGACGACCCAAGGCGTCAGCGTTTGCGGCGGGATCGCGCAGGCGGAGTCGCCGGAGTGCACGCCGGCCTCCTCGACGTGCTCCATCACGCCGCCGATGTACACGTCGCCGGTGTGATCGCGAACGGCGTCGACGTCGACCTCCACCGCCTCGTCGAGGAAGCGGTCGATCAGCACGGGACGCTCCGACGACAGCCCGCCCTCGCGACCGAGGCTGCCGAAGCCGGCGAGCTCTGCCATCGCCCGAGTGAGCTCGGTGCGATCGTGGACGATCTGCATCGCCCGCCCGCCGAGCACGTACGACGGACGCACGAGGACGGGGAAGCCGATCTCGTCGACGATCGAGAGCGCCTCTTCGATGTCGGTCGCCGTGCCACCCGGCGGCTGGGGGATCGACAGCTCGCGGCACAGGGCACTCCAGCGCTCACGATCCTCTGCTGCGTCGATCGAGTCGGCTGCGGTGCCGGCGAGGAGCTCGGCGGGCAGCTCCGATGCCAGCTTGAGCGGTGTCTGCCCGCCGAGCGAGACGATGATCCGAGGCGGGCGCCCACCGGCCGCGGCCGTCTCGGCGGCAATCACGTGGTGCACGTCCTCTGGCGTCAGCGGCTCGAAGTACAGGCGGTCGGACGTGTCGTAGTCCGTGGAGACCGTCTCTGGGTTGCAGTTGAGCATCACGGTCTCGTAGCCGGCGTCGCGTAGGGCGAAGCTGGCGTGTACGCAGCAGTAGTCGAACTCGATTCCCTGACCGATGCGGTTCGGCCCTGATCCGAGGATCAGTACCCGTGGCCGGTCGGACGGGCGCACCTCGCTGTCGTCTTCCCACGTGGAGTAGTGGTACGGCGTCTCTGCGGCGAACTCGGCGGCGCACGTGTCGACCGTCTTGTACGTCGGGAACACACCGTGCGCCTCCCGGCCGGCGCGCACGGCGGCGACATCGGTGTGCCAGAGGTGGGCGAGCTGGGCGTCGGAGTAGCCGAGACGCTTGACGCGACGCCACGTCGCCCGTGACGGCGCATCGGGTCCCCCCGCCGACTCGATCTCGGGTCGCGCCTCGACGATCGCCAACATCTGGTCGAGGAACCAGTGGTCGATCCTGCAGGCGCCGTGGACGGCATCGAGCGACGTGCCCTTGCGCAGCAGCTCGCCGACCTGGAAGATGCGCTCGGGTGTCGGCACGGCGATCGCGGCGAGCAGTTCGTCGCTCGACATGTCGACGAGCGGCTGCTCGCCAGGGTCGGCGTTGAGTCCGAGGCGGCCCTGCTCCAACGACCGCAGCGCCTTCTGCAGGCTCTCGGGGAACGTGCGACCGATGGCCATGACCTCGCCGACGGACTGCATCTGGGTGCCGAGGATCCCCGACGTGCCAGGCAGCTTCTCGAACGCCCAACGTGGGATCTTCGTGACGACGTAGTCGGTCACCGGCTCGAAACAGGCCGGCGTCGCCCGCGTAACGTCGTTCTCGATCTCGTCGAGGGTGTAGCCGACGGCGAGCTTGGCGGCGATCTTGGCGATCGGGAAGCCGGTGGCCTTCGACGCCAGGGCCGACGAGCGCGAGACGCGAGGGTTCATCTCGATCACGACCTGACGACCCGTCGCAGGGTCGAGCGCGAACTGGACGTTGGAGCCTCCCGTCTCGACGCCGACGCGACGGATGCAGGCGAACGCTGCGTCGCGCATGCGCTGGTACTCGACGTCGGTCAGCGTCTGGGCTGGCGCGACGGTGATCGAGTCGCCGGTGTGGACGCCCATCGGGTCGACGTTCTCGATCGAGCAGATGACGACGCAGTGATCGGCCCGGTCGCGCATCACCTCCAGCTCGAACTCCTTCCACCCGGCGATCGACTGCTCGATCAGGATTTCGCCGATCGGGCTGGCTGCGATCCCGGCCGCGGCGAGCCGCTCGAACGACTCGTCGTCGTGGGCGATGCCGGTGCCGCGCCCGCCGAGGATGTACGCAGGACGGATGATGACGGGCAGGCCGATGTCGGCGACGACGCGTCGGGCGTCGGCAGCGGTGTGGGCGATGCCTGAGATGGGCACTTCGAGCCCGATCCCGACCATCGCCGACTTGAACAGCTCGCGATCCTCGGCCGTTGCGATCGAATCGGCGTCGGCGCCGATCATCTCCGGCGTGCCCTCGACGCCGATCAGCCCGTGACGGTAGAGGTCCATCGCGACGTTGAGGCCGGTCTGGCCGCCGAGAGTTGGCAGCACGGCGTCGGGGCGCTCACGCTCGATGATGAGCGCCAGCACCTCCCACGTCAGCGGTTCGACGTACGTGCGATCGGCGAAGTCGGGATCGGTCATGATCGTCGCCGGGTTGGAGTTGGCGAGGATCACCCGGAAGCCGTCGTCGCGCAGCGCGCGGCACGCTTGCGTGCCCGAGTAGTCGAACTCGCACGCCTGGCCGATGACGATCGGTCCGGACCCGATGATGAGGATCGACTCGAGGTCATCGCGGCGCGGCATCAGCTCACGCCGTTCCGCAGCATCGTTGCGAAGTCGTCGAAGTGGCGGCCGGCCTCGTGCGGCCCAGGGCCCGCTTCCGGGTGATGCTGCACGCTGAAGACGCGCTCACCGGGGACGCGCAAGCCCTCGCAGACGCCGTCGTTGAGGTTGACGTGAGTGATCTCAGCACGTCCGAGCTGGTCGGGGTGCACGGCGAAGTTGTGGTTCTGGCTCGTGATGTCGATCCGTCCCGTGTCCAGTTCACGCACGGGGTGGTTGCCGCCGTGATGCCCGAACGGCAGCTTGACGGTCGCAGCGCCGACGGCGCGGCCGATGATCTGGTGGCCGAGGCAGATCCCGAAAACGGGCACCTCGCCGATGAGGGAGCCGACGGCCTCGACGGCGTACGGCACGAAGGCAGGATCGCCGGGTCCGTTGGAGAGGAACACGCCGTCGGGTTCTCGTGCGAGCACGTCCGCGGCCGTCGTGGATGCCGGAACCACCTCGACGTCGCCGATCATCGCCAGGTGTCGCAGGATCGTGCGCTTGATGCCGTAGTCGTAGGCGACGATTCGCACCGGGCGACCGTCGCTCGCACCGGTGAACCGCTGCGTGTACGGCTCGGGCGTCGTCACCTCGGCGACGAGGTCGACGCCGTCGGTGCCCGGTTCGGCCCTTGCGGCGGCGAGCAGCGCCTGCTCGCTCGCCGTGCCGAATGCGCCCGGCAGGGCCCCGGTGTCTCGGATCAGGCGCGTGAGGCGGCGGGTGTCGATGCCGGCGATGCCCGGCACGCCGTGGCGCTCGAGCAGATCGTCGAGCGACGCCTCGGCGCGCCAGTTGCTGTGCCGTCGTGCGAGGTCGCGGACGACGAGGCCACGACAGAACGGCCGTCGTGACTCGAAGTCGGCGGCGTTGACGCCGTAGTTGCC
>JALZNU010000156.1 GCA_030857495.1 Actinomycetota bacterium
CTGCTGGCGCGCCTCGATCAGGTTCCAGCTGCCCATCGCGGCGTAGAGGCAGACCGTGGCGAGCATCGCCCCGACGACACCGATGCGACCGAGCAGCCGCCGGGCGGCGAACCACACGCCGACCACCGCCGCGATGTTGACGAGACCGACGCCCAGCGCCGTGCCCCAGTACGGCCAGATCTTCGTGAACGGCGCGAGCAGGTCGAGCTGCATCGGCCCGAGGTTGTTGAGCGTCGCTCCGACCGTCCTCGACCCCATCGACCACGCGCCGAGCAGCGGATGGTGGTCGGTGAGCACATCGCGTGAGCGCACGGCGAAGTACCCGGCGTCGTACAACGGCATCCAGCCGTTCGTCGCGGCTCGCACCACGGTGACGACGATCGGCGCGATCGCAGCGACGAGCGCGATGAGCTCGACGGCCGGGACGGCGCCGATGCGGCTCCGCATCCCGCCGCTCGCCGGCGCCGCCGATTCGCTCATCCGGCGATGAGCGACGCCAGCGCCCAGATCGCGGCCACCAGCCCGACGCCCGCCATCACGAGGCTGCGGATCAAGGGCGCTCGCTCGAGGTTCGACTCGTCGCTCTGCGTCGCCGGTGGCCGCACGATGGCGGCGACGTTGCCGACGACCAGAGCACCCCCGAGCGCGAGTACCAGCCAGGCGAGCAGGTCTTCTCCGAGGAACATCGTCGACCGGTCAGCGTCAGATGTCCGCGCGGCGGGCGGCATTGCCGAACCGGGTGCACTGGCTGAGCCAGGTGAGCCGGCACGATCCGATGGGGCCCGAGCGGTGCTTGGCGACGATGACCTCGGCAGAGCCGCGGTCGGCAGACTCCTTGTCGTACACCTCGTCACGGTACAAGAACATGACGACGTCGGCGTCCTGCTCGAGCGAGCCGGACTCACGCAGATCGGACAGCATCGGGCGCTTGTCGGCACGCTGTTCGAGCCCACGGCTGAGCTGGCTGAGCGCCAGGATCGGCACCTCCAGCTCGCGCGCCAGCACCTTCAGGCTGCGGCTGATCTCGCTGACCTCGAGCTGGCGGTTCTCCGGCGAGCCGCCCGAGCTCATCAGCTGCAGGTAGTCGATGACGATGAGCGCCAGGCTGCCGTGCAGCGTCTTCAACCGGCGAGCCTTGGCGCGGATCTCCATGACGGTGAGTCGAGGGTTGTCGTCGAGGAACAGCGGGACCTCGAGACGGCCGATCGCCTGGCCGATCTTCGCCCACTCCGCCTCGGAGAGCCTGCCGGTTGCGATGTGCTTGGAATCGACGCGCGCCTCGCTCGACAGGAGACGCTGCGTCAGCTCGTCGTGGCCCATCTCGAGCGAGAACACGACCACGGGCTGGTGCAACGCCTGGGCGACGTTGACCGCGATCCCCAGACCAAATGCGGTCTTGCCCATCGCAGGTCTGGCACCGACGATGTTGAGCGTTGACGGTTGGAAGCCCGACAGCAGGTCGTCGAGGTCGGTGAAGCCGCTCGGCGCACCGGTGATGGTCACGCCGTTGTTGAAGCGCTCCTCGAGGCGGTCCATGCCGCTGATGATGAGCTCGCGCATTGGCCGCAGCGTGTCGGCGGTCTGCTCGTCGCCGATCTCGTAGACCTTCTGCTCGGCCTCGTCGACCGCCTTCGCGACGTCGTCGGGATCGCCGTAGGCGAGCTCGGCGATGTCGCCGGACACGCGGATGAGTCGCCGCAGCGTGGCCGTGTCACGCACGATCTTGGCGTAGTACCTGGCGCTCGAGATGGCCGGCGTGGCGTTCTGCAGCGCGACGAGCGACTCCATCCCGCCCAAGCTGTCGAGCAGTCCGGCGCGGCGCAGTGCGTCGGCGACGGTGACCGTGTCGACCGGTTCGCCGCCGCCGTACAGCGACACGATGGCGTCGAAGATGTGCTGGTGGGCCGGGCGGTAGAACTCGCTCGGCCTCAGATCGAACTCGGCGACGGCACCGATTGCGTCCTGCGAGAGGAGCATCGCCCCGAGCACCGACGACTCCGCATCGAGGTTGTGCGGGGGGACGCGCCCCTCGCCGCGTCGGCGTGTCGGTTCGTCGGTGGAGGTTGTTGCCATGAGGGGTCTCGTCAACTCTGGCGGTGAACGGCTGTGAATCGCTAGGGGAACAACCAGAAGACTTGTTCGACTGGCCTGTGGATTGGCGGATGCAGGTTGTGGAGAACGTCGTGGTGCCTGTGTACGTAGCGGAGCAGTTGGCTGTGACACGTGCCGTACGCTGGGACGATGCCCGGTGAACGCGTGCTTTGGCACGACGACGCGGCGATGCCGGTCACCAACTCCGAGCGGCCGCCCACGTCAGCCGACGTCGTCGTCGTCGGCGCCGGTTACGCCGGGCTCAGCGCGGCGACGGCACTTGCGGGGCGGGGCCGCTCGGTCGTCGTGGTCGAGGCAGGTGCGCTCGGCTGGGGCGCCCACTCGCGCAACGGCGGGATGGTGCTGTCGGAGCTGAAGCCCGGGCCTGCACACCTGCGCCGCCGCTACGGCGAGCTCGGCACCCGCATGTACGACGACGTCGACGCTGCGTTCGACTTCGTCGAGGCGCTCATCGACGCGGCCGCCATCGAGTGCGACTACCGCCGCTGCGGCGAGCTCTACCTCGCCCACTCGGCGCGACGAGGCGCCGAGCTGCACAACGTCGTCGACGAGCACCGCCAGCGCGGCGACGACGTGCGGTTCGTGGCCGCCGAGCACCTCGGCGACGAGATCGGATCGTCGATCTTCCACGGCGCAGCGGTGTTCGCACGCGCCGGTTCGCTGCACCCGGCGAAGTTCCACGCCGGCGTCGCCAGGCTGGCGATGAATACCGGCGCCGTCGTCGTCGACCTCTGCGCGGCGACCGGATTCACCCGGCGCCACGGCACCGTCGTCGTGACGACCGAGCGCGGCGAGATCCGCGCTGGTGACGTCGTCGTGACCACCAACGCCTATGCCGACGGGCTGATCCCTGCGCTGCGACGTCGCGTGCTCCCGGTCGGCAGCTTCATCGTGGCCACCGAACCGCTCGACCCCGCCCTCGCTGACGAGCTCAGCCCGAGGCGCCGGATGTTCGTCGACACGAAGAACTTCCTCTCGTACTGGCGACTCACGCCGGACGGACGGATGCTCTTCGGTGGCCGCAAGCGACTCGGCGCGGTGACGCTCGACGATGCCGCCCAGTACCTGACCGCGGCGCTGCGGCGCACGCACCCGCAGCTGGCTTCCACGGCCATCACGCATCGCTGGGGTGGTCGCGTCGCGATCACGCTCGACCGCCTCCCGCACGTCGGGCGAATCGGCGACGCGTGGTACGCGACCGGCTGCAACGGCTCGGGCGTGGCGCTGAACACGTGGCTCGGTCATCGCCTTGCCCAGCACCTCCTCGGTGAGACACCGCTGCCCTCGTTCGCCGAGCTGACGCACCGCGCGATCCCCCTCTTCGGCGCCCGCCGCCTGTGGCAACCCGTCGTGGGACAGTGGTTCCGCTGGCGCGACTACCAATGACGCACCCCACACCCCACCCGAGGGACCAGCGGATCAACCGCTGACGCAGCGCTCAGCCGTCACGCATCGCCCACGGCGAGCCGTGATCGTCGAGTAGGTCGAGGAACGGTGCGCTCGGGAAGGCTTCGGGGCCGAGGACCCCGGAGCCCTTCCAGGCGCCTGTTGCGATCAGCTCGAGGGCGACGACCGGGTTCACGGCCGTCTGCCACACCACCGCTTGGGCGCCGTACTCGCGCATCGACCACTCGTTGTCGACGACGTGGTACAGGTACACCTCTCGCGGTGAACCGTCAGGCCCTAGGCCCGTCACCCACGTCCCGGCGCAGGTTGCGCCGTGCATCGAGTCGCCGAGCGTGCCAGGGTCGGGGAGCGCCGCTGCGACGACGTCGCGGGGCGCGACCTGCACGTCGCCGACCTGCAGCGGGTCGGTGGAGTCGAGGCCGAGCGTGTGCAATGCCCGCAGCACCTCGATGAACTCGTCGCCGAGCCCGTACTTGAACGTCACCCGCCGGGCGTCGACCCATCGCGGGATGAGCACGACCTCCTCGTGCTCGACGTTGACGCACTCGACCGCACCGATGCCCTCGGGGAACACGAACGTCTCGGGTTCGCTGAACGGTGCCGTCGTGAACCAGCCGCGGTCACGCTCCCACACGACGGGAGGGTTGAGGCACTCCTCGATCGTCGTCCAGATGTTGAACGTCGGAGCGAAGTCGTAGCCCTCGATCACGAGGTTCGAACCGTCACGCACGCCGACGTCGTGCACCTCGGAGAACAGGGTGTCGGCGGCGTGGCGGGCGAACACGTCCGACAGGCCGGGCTCGACCCCCATTCCGACGAGCGCCAGCCGCCCCGCCTGCTCCCACTCGCCGGCGAGCTCGAACTGCTCGTCGCCGAGCTTGACGCCCGTCAGCTCGTGGGGACGATCGGGATGCGGCTGCGACAGCGACATCGCCATGTCGAGGTAGTCGACGCCGGCGGACAGGCTGGCGCGAAAGAGCGGCATGACGAACCGCGGATCCGTGGCGTTGAGCACCACGTCGCAGCGGTGAGCGGCGACGAGCTCGGCGATGGCGCGCTCGTCGGTCGCGTCGACCTGCACCGCCGTGGTGCGTTCACCGCCGCTCGCTGCGGCACGTTGCGCCCGTCCGATGTCGAAGTCCGCGACCACGACGTGCTCGAAGACGTCGCGGCGCAGCGCGATCGACACCGCCGCCGATCCGACCCCGCCCGCCCCGACGACAAGGATCCGCATCCCCCGAAGTCAACCACCTCGGCACCCTGTATCAGTGGCCTCGACTGGCC
>JALZNU010000157.1 GCA_030857495.1 Actinomycetota bacterium
GCGCCGGCATCACCGCGTCCTGAGTCCCCGTGAGATAGGCGAATCGCACGGCGCGGCGAAGGATCCGCCGCAGCACGTAGCCGCGACCCTCGTTGCTCGGGAACACGCCGTCACCGATGAGCATCGCGCAGCTGCGAGCGTGCTCGGCAAGGACGCGGATGGCGAAGCTGTCGCGATCGTCGTACTCGCCGACGCGGTACGTGCGCCCTGTGAACGCCGTGGCGCGCTCGACGAGCGGCGCCATCAGGTCGGTCTCCCACACCGCTTCGACGCCCTGCAACAGGCAGACGAGACGCTCGAGCCCGGCGCCCGTGTCGATAGACGGCCGCGGCAGCGGCGTGCGGGTGCCGTCGCGATCCTGGACGAACTGCATGAACACGAGGTTCCAGAACTCCATGAAGCGGTCGCCTGCCGGATCCCCCTGCGGGCCGCCGTCGGGCCCGTAGCTCGGCCCACGGTCGAAGTGCAGCTCGCTGTCGGGACCGCACGGGCCCGTGTCGCCCATCTGCCAGAAGTTGTCCTCGTCGCCGAGGCGCTGGATGCGTTCCATCGGGACGCCGACGACGTCGTGCCAGATCTGCTCGGCCTCGTCGTCGCTCTCGTGCACCGTGATCCAGATGCGGTCGCCGTCGAACCCGAACCCTTCGGTGACGAGCTCCCAGCTGTACGGGATGGCGAGCTCTTTGAAGTAGTCGCCGAAGCTGAAGTTTCCGAGCATCTCGAAGAACACGAGATGGCGGGCGTTGCGCCCGACCTCATCGAGGTCGTTGTGCTTGCCGCCCGCTCTGACGCACTTCTGCGACGCCGTCGCACGCCGGTACGGGGGCGTCTCGTCACCGAGGAAGTAGGGCTTGAACGGCACCATCCCTGCGACGTTGAACAGCAGGCTCGGATCGTGTGGGATGAGGCTCGCCGAGGGCACGACAGTGTGATCGCGGGCGGCGAAGAACTCGAGGAACGTCGAGCGGATCTCGTCGGTGGTCGGCGGCTCGTTCATGGAGCTTCTGATGCTACCGGTGGGCCCGATCCGGTCAGGGGTACGATGCCCGCGCTGTGGCCGACGACGTGCATGAGTGGATCAGCTTCGACGACGGCGACGACGGGCGGACGTGGGTGTTCGACGCCACGTTCCTGCGCTCGAACTACCGCTGCATCTACGGCGCCGGATGCCAGGGCGTGCTCGACGGCCCGAGTGCCGACCTGCAGCAGGGCTGTTGCAGCTACGGCGCGCACCTCGTCGACGAGGAGGACGTCGCCGACCTGGTGTCGGCGTTCGTTCGGCTGCGGCCCGACCAGATGCAGTTCTACGACCAGGCGGTGCGAGAGGGGTTCCTGGCCGCCGCCAAGGCCGACGACGGGTCACCGGTCACGTCGACGTCACTCGCCGACGACGCCTGCATCTTCCTCAACCGACCGGGCTTCGCCGCCGGGACGGGCTGTGCGTTGCACATCGCCGCCATCGAGGCGGGCGAACGACCGCTCGACTGGAAGCCGAACGTCTGCTGGCAGGTGCCGCTGCGCCTCGAGCACAGCCACGACGACAACGGCCACATGACCACACGCCTGCGCGAGTGGAAGCGGCGGGACTGGGGTGATGGTGGCGCCGAGTTCCACTGGTGGTGCACGGAGTCGCCCGACGCGTTCGTCGGCGACGAGCCCGTGTACGTCAGCGTGCGCGACGAGATCGTGGAGTTGGTGGGCGAGGGGGTGTACGACACGCTCGTGGGGTTGCTCGAGCGTCCGGAGTGGAAACCGTTGGCCCACCCCGTGCGACGTCAGTCGTCGTGATCGTCGTCTTCCTCGAACTCGACGCCGTACTTCTCCGCGAGCCGGGCGTACTCGTCGTCCTCGGCGGCGACCTCCGAGCTCGTGGCGACACCGGACTCTTTCGAGCGGTCGCCGAACCCGAGGTCGAACGCTGCGGGACCTGACTGCTTCAGCTTGCGCGCTTCTTCGAAGCGGCGATGACGACCCTTTTTCACGGATAGGGCTCCCAATCGACTAGTGACGTGACATTGCCTAGGACTCTACCGCCGGGAGTGCGTGCTGACCGCGACCCTCACGGGTTCCCGCAGGTCATCGGGCACGTTCAGTGAGCGGATACCGCCGTCAGCACGAGCCGTCCGGCGCCGTCGAACGTCAGTCCCGAGCGACCCGAGACGAGGGCGGCAACGCCGTCGCCCAGCAGTTCCGCACGCCACCCGGCGCGCAGTCGGCTCGACTCTGGAGCGCTGAGCAGCTCGATGATGTCGAGACGCGTGGCCAGCAGCTCCGTGTCGAGCTGCTCGTCGCGGGCAACCTGGCTGATCCAGGCCGAGATCAAGGTCACGGCCGGGCGCATCGATCGGTCGAGCTCGACCGTGCCACGCGGCGCGTCGGGTGGGTCGGCCTCGCTCCCGGCACGGACGGCCGCGAGCAGTCCCTCCGCCAGGCGGGAGCGGCTCAGCCGACCGTCGACGCCTCGCGTCGAGCCGAGCTCCTCGACCGTGGTGGGTTGACGTTGCGCGATGCCGAGCACGGCGAGATCGGCGAGCACGTGGCGGACGGGCTGATCGATCTCGGCGGCACGGCGCTCACGCCACGAGGCAACGGCCTGGGCGACGGCGCGTGCCCGGGGGCGCAGCGAGCGGGCGTCCTTCAGTCGCAGCCACGCGTGTTCGGGCGTGGTGCCCGACACGGGACGCGTGCGCAGCTCTTCGCACGCCTCCTCGACCCACGTGGTGCGCCCGAGGTCGGCCAGTTTCGCGCCGAGCCGGTCGTGCAGCTCGAAGAGGTACGACACGTCGCCGATGGCGTACAGGCGCTGGCTCTCGGTGAGCGGTCGTGACAGCCAGTCCGTGAGACGGGCGCCCTTCGGCGGGCTTGCGCCGACCTCGCGTTGCACGAGGCTGGCGAGCGACGGCGTGCCGTATCCGAGGAACCCGGCGGCGAGCTGGGTGTCGTAGAGCCGGGCCGGGACGCTGCCGACCGTGTGCGTGAGCACGTCGATGTCCTGCTGTGCGGCGTGCATGACGGCGAGCGCCGGTGAGTCGAACAGTCTCGCGAGTGCAGTGACGTCGACGGCGAGCGGATCGACGAGTGCGACGCCCCCCGTGTCGGCGTCGCCCCATGCGATCTGCACGAGCGCGAGCTGCGGGAAGAACGTGCGCTCACGATGGAACTCGGTGTCCATCGCGTAGCGCGGCGCTCCGATGAGGATGTCGACGAGGCCGGCGAGCGATGCGTCGTCGTCGATCCAACGTGCGTCGTCGGTGTCGACGGTGGTCGCGGTCACGTCTCGACCGCACCTCCCGATGCGATCCAGCCCGACGTGCCGCCGGCGACGTTGGTCGCGTCGATGTCGTGCTCGGCGAGGAACTCGCAGGCCTTCATGCTGCGTCCGCCGCTGTGGCAGATGACGAGCAGAGAACCCTCGTCGGCTGCCGTTCGCAGCTCGTCGAGATGCTCGCCGACCGTCGCCAGCGGCATCAGCTGCGCACCGGGTACGTGTCCGCCTGCGTGCTCGTCGGGCTCGCGCACGTCGACGAGACGTGCTCCGTCGTCGAGTGCTGTCGCCAGCTCGTCCACTGTGATCTCTCTGACCGCCACGATCGCGACGCTACTCCCGCAGGTCGCCACGTGTGTTCACGTTCCGCATCTCGTGCTCTTCGACGTCGACATCGACGACATCGAGGCCGGCCGACTGCGCCGCCGCGACGGCGGCGATCAGCGATCGTTCGCCGGCGGCGAAGTGCCGGCCGAGGACGTCGCCGGCCGCGGGCGTGACGCGCAGCAGCAGGTGTCGTCGCGTGCTCGTCGCGATCGCCACATCACCGCCGGACTGGAGCAGCCGGACAACCGTGGGGGCCGCCAGCTCGGGGAGGTCGCAGGCGGCGACGAGCACGGCAGCGCCGGATGCGGCGGCGAGCGCGCTGAGCACCCCACCGAGTGGGCCGGAGCCGGGCGTGAGGTCGGCCACGACGGGACGGCCGAGACCGGTGAGGTCGTCCACCTCACCGCCGACGAGGAACACCGGGTCGCACCCGCCGGCGTGCAGCGCTCGTGCGACGCGCTCCGCGAGCGGCACGCCGCGCTCGGGCACGAGCGCCTTCGTCGAACCCATCCTGCGGCTTGCGCCGCCGGTCAGGACGGCGCCGGCGACGGTGCCCACGGGCCCGCCGGATCAAGCTGGGCGAGGAACATCGCGCAGCGATCGGCTTCGTCGTCCTCCCCGATCGAGGCGGCGCAGCGGGCGAGGCCGTGCAGCGAGCGCAGGAACCCACGGTTCGACTCGTGCTCCCAACGCACGTACCCGCTGCCGCGCCAGCCCGAGGCGCGCAGCGCGTCGAGGCCACGGTGGTAGCCGACGCGGTAGCAGGCGTAGGACTCGATCACGTCGCGACCGAGGTCGCCGAGCGCCGCCCATCCCTCGAGCACGCGCGGCAGTTCGGCCACGACGTCGGCGACGTGCTCGCGTCGCGTGGACTCGTCGGACACCGCGAGCGCGGCGGCGAGCCGCTCGAGCACGTCGTCGGGCGGCGGGGCGAGCACTGTTTCGGGGATCCCCTGGCTGAACTGGACGGAATGATCGCTCATCGGTGCATCATGGCCGCGCGGATGACCGACCGGGACGACGGGCGATGCACCAATGACCGCTCCGCTGCTGCGCAGCGACGGAGCGGTCCGTAACGATGATTCGCTCGCTGGGCTCGCTCATTGGTACCAAGTCTCGCAGCACGCGCCGTCTCAGACGCCGCCAGTCGAACGGTGCAGCGCGGCGATGTGGTGGGCGACGTCGTCGGGGTGCGTGTTG
>JALZNU010000158.1 GCA_030857495.1 Actinomycetota bacterium
AGCACACGGGTTGACGTCGCGGCTCGTCGCCCTCTGCTTCGATGCGAACGATCCGCGTCTACTCGCGCGCTTCTGGGCCGCCGCGCTGCGCTGGGAGGTCGACGACGAGACCCAGGATGCGATCGGCCTCGCGCCGACGGACGACACCAGATTCCGCCTCGACTTCCTGACGGTGCCGGAGCAGAAGGTGGGTCAGAACCGTCTCCATCTCGATCTGACAAGCACGTCCATCGATGACCAGCAGGAGTCGGTCGTGAGGTTGGTCGAGCTCGGCGCCCGACACATCGACATCGGTCAGAGCCCGGACGAGGGCCATGTCGTGCTCGCCGACCCCGAAGGCAACGAGTTCTGCATCATCGAGCCGGAGAACAGCTTCCTCGCTGGCTGCGGACGCCTGGGAGCGATCAACTGCGACGGGACGCGGAAGGTCGGGTACTTCTGGAGCGCGGCGCTCGGCTGGCCGTTGGTCTGGGATCAGGACGAAGAGATCGCGATCCGGGCGCCGGACGGCAGCGGCCCACTCATTACCTGGAGTGGTCCGCCGCTGATCCCGAAGATCGGCAAGAACCGGCTGCATCTCGACATCGCTCCGACCGACCACGGTGATCAGCGTGCGGAGGTGGACCGTCTGGTCTCCCTTGGGGCGACCCACATCGACATCGGCCAAGGCACCGTCGATTGGGTGGTCATGGCCGATCCCGACGGCAACGAGTTCTGTCTCCTGAACCCCCGATGAGGCCGCCACGCCTCCGCAAACGACACCGAACAGGGCTCGTCCTCGATCGCTGGGTCAACCCGCGTTGAGCACCTCGACATGGCATCGGACGCCCGGCGCCGCGGCGAGGCGGCCGTCGCCTGTCACGAGCGAGCAGCCGAGCTCTTCAGCAAGGGCGACGTAGGTGGCGTCGTACGCGATCACGTTGGCGCGCAGCTCGAAGGCGCGCGGCATGAACGGTCCGACCGGGAAACGTTCGATCGGCATCGCGACGAGGACGGCGACGCCCTGCGCGAAGCGCTCGTCGGTCAGATCGCCAGCAAGCCAACGCCTCCGCAGGACGGCGACAGTCTCGACATCGCCGAGATCTGGCATCGCGACATCGCCCGCGTCGCCGATGCGATCTCGGGCCGCTCGACCATCCTCGGCGTCGTCACCGACGACGTTGGCGAGCACCGAGGCATCAACGACGATCACGACGCCGGTCGTTCGGTCTGCAGGTCGGCGACTGCCGTCGACAGCCCGACGCGGCCACCCTCGAGTGTCCCGACCCGGACGAGGACTTCGGCGATGGTCGGGCGACTGGCGAGCCGGATGAGTTCGGCGACCAGGTACTGCTGCAGGGATTGTCCCGAGGCTGCTGCTCGCTGCCGGAGGGTGGCGTGGATGTCGTCGGGGAGGTCTCGAACCAAGACGTGCGGCATGCTTACATTCTGCTATCGCCGCCGTGCGGCCGCAACCCCCCGGGGATGTGGCCGGAGCGGCTTGCGGGCTGCCCTACCGGATAGCGCGTTCGGCCATCTCGGCAAGGCGCGCGAGGGATGCGTCGAGCATGGCCGTACCGGTCGACTGCGCCCGTTCCAGTCGAGCTGGATCGGTGAGACTGGTCCAGTCGTAAGTGTGGGTGACGAGCGTCAGTTGCTCGCTCGCCGGTGTCAGCTCCCATCGCCAGAGATGACCAGGCGGGACACCGCCAGGTTCAGACGGGCGCCAGGCGATCAGTCGACCCTCGACGAACTCGACGACATGATTGTGTCGAATCGACCCTCCGGTGAGCTCCATGGTGAAGACATCGCCGACATCATGGATGCGCTGCCCGGTTGGCGCGACTGCGAGGTTGTCGTTCCATCCCACAGTGGCTGGCGAGCCGGATCGGCGATGAGTTCGAAGATCCGCCCTGTGTCGGCGGCGATCTCGCGGCTCGCCGTGACAACTCGCGACCTCGAAGTACCGCTCACGTCACACCGATCCTGCTGGAGTTCCCGAGGCTGTCGGGAGGCGAACTTCTCTCGAGGCGTTGCCAGTCGGATTGCCGAGCCATCGTCACATCCTGCAGCATCCGTACAGCATCCGAGTAGCGGAGCCGTTCGCCGCCTGGGAGCCCGCCGGTTCAGCGGTGACGTCAGCGGTGGCAGGAGAGCGCGGCGCTCGTCATCGCATCGAGGTAGATCTCGCGGTGCCGTGCAGCGAGCAGCCGGCGCTCGTCGAGACGTCGGCGCAGGCCCGGACGCCGTGGTGCGGGTTCCGCATGTGCGCGCCGGACCGCATCGACCAGACTCGCCGCGTCGAACTCGTCGGCGTTCAGCGCGTACACGAGGCACGGGCGTTGGTCGGCGTAGAAGCCGCAGTCGGGTGCGATCACCCTCGTCCCCAGATCGTGACACGCCTCCAGCCAGCCGGAGTGGGTGCCGAACCGGTACGGCAAGATCGACACGTCAAGGCCCTCGAGGTACGACCAGAGGTCCGTGTCCGAGAAGAAGTCGTGCACGACGACCTCGACGTGTGCATCCCGAGCGGCGTCGCGAACGAGCGCCGCGACCTCGGGTGCGTGACGAGCCGAGCCCGGTGTCATCACATCACAGTGCACGTCGATCCGAAGTCGCGCGCCCGGCAGACCACCAACGGCCTCACGGAGCGTCTCGATCACGGGCAGCGGCTCCATGCCCGCCCGGAGGCTCTTGAGGTGCACTCCGGCGACGAACGTCCCGTCCCGCCGGTTTCGGCGTCCGCGGCACAGGATCTCCTTCGGGACGACGTGCGGGTGGGGCAGCACCGTCGCCGTACGGCCCCAACGGCGCGTGATCACGTCGGCGGCACCGCCGGTCAGCGTGATGAGCGCATCGGCTGCCGGCACGAGGACGTCGAGCTGCGCATCGTGCACCGACTCATCGCGATGGTGGGGGTTGCGCAGGTCGTGCACCGTGAACACGAACGGCTTGTGATGATGTCGCAGTTCGGCGACGAACCCCTCGAGCTCGTGCGGCGACTTCGCGTCGAACCCGAAGTGGAGGTGCACGACATCGAACGTGCCGGCGTGCCGGCTCACCCAGCCCGCGTCGAGGATGCTCGGTGGGTACCACGGCGCGCCGGCCGGCGGCACCCCCGGCGGGGTCGGGTCCTCGAGACGCATGACGCCGCCCATGCCCGTCGGGGGCGCGAGGTGGCGCACGTACACGTGGTCGGACGGGACGGAGGCGACACGGATGACATCGAGGTCGACGTCGAGATCAACCGTCGCCGTTGCCACTGTCACGGGTGCGTCATCCGCCGGCGATCAGGGGGCATGCACAGAAGGCTCACGCTCCCAGAAGCGCACGTTGCGGCACGCAATGATGAACGCGTCGACATTACCGTCGTCCAGCGCGATATAGCCCTCGTCGACAAGCTCGTCGACACCGGCTGCTGCCAGCAGCTCGGCTGACGACTCGACGTGGGCGATGAACTTGCAGTGGGCGTGGGCGTCGGTGACGAAGTCCTTCGCTGCGGCGTCGCCACCGAGCGCCGAGGCGCCCTCGGCGGAAGGAAGGATCGCCACGGCGTCGTATAGCACGGACGGACCACCGTCGACGTTCTGGTCGGCAGCAAGCCGGCTCCCGTCGGACAACGTGACGCCACCGATCTTGGGTGCGATCAGCTCGAGCACGGCTCCCTCCTCCTCAGCCCCCGCCTGCAGTGCGACGAGGACGTCGGCGTCGCTGCCATCGGTCACCAGGGCGCCGATCTTGCGACCGGCGAACGTGCTCGGCCCGTTCTTGACGATGCTGAGCGCGTCGGATGCGGGGAGGTCGGCAATCGGCGGGCGCGCCGCCGGTGAGGCAGGGGGGACGTCGTCGAGTCCGAGGCCCTCGGCGATGCGCGTCGCGAACGCCTCGTCGACGTTGCGCAGGTTGGCGACCATGCGAACCCGGATGTCGAGGTTCTCGACCTTCGACAGCTCGAACACGAAGGCACCGACGATGTGCGCCTGTTCGTTCTCGGTCTGGCTGATGAGGAACTGCCGTGCCTGGCTGTAGTGGTCGGCGAACGTCTCCGAGCGCACGCGCTCGGCGGCGCCGGCTTCGCGCGCCGGGAACGTGGTGAATCCGCCGGCCGGGTCCTCACGAGGGCCGCGCTCGTCACCGCTCGCCGAGTTCGGCTCGTAGTTGATCCGCCCGACCGGGTTGGTCATCGCCATGTGCCCGTCCTGCTGGAAGTGGGCAACGGGACACTTCGGCGCGTTGACCGGGATCTGTGTGAAGTTCGGGCTGCCGAGCCGCTTCAGCTGGGTGTCGAGGTACGAGAAGTTGCGGCCCTGGAGCAGCGGGTCGTTCGTGAAGTCGATGCCGGGCACGATGTTCTGCGTGCAGAACGCAACCTGCTCGGTCTCGGCAAAGAAGTTGTCGACGACGCGGTCGAGCACCATCCGACCGATCGGACGGAGCGGGACGAGCTCTTCGGGGATGATCTTCGTCGCATCCAGGATGTCGAAGTCGAAGTCGTCGGCGAATGCGTCATCGAACACCTGCACGCACAGCTCCCACTCGGGGAAGTCGCCAGAACCGATCGCATCCCACAGGTCGCGACGATGGAAGTCGGGATCGGCACCGTTGATCTTGACCGCCTCGTTCCACATCACCGACTGGAGGCCCTGCGCCGGCTTCCAGTGGAACTTGACGTACCTCGACTCGCCGTCGG
Source organism: Actinomycetota bacterium (assembly GCA_030857495.1). Classification (GTDB taxonomy): domain Bacteria; phylum Actinomycetota; class Acidimicrobiia; order Acidimicrobiales; family Ilumatobacteraceae; genus JACDHN01. Next base: position 4,670 of record JALZNU010000158.1, read on the forward strand.
CGTCGATGAACCGGAAGCTGTGGACGCCGAAGCCCTCCATGAACCGGAACGAGCGGGGGATCGCACGGTCCGACATCGTCCACATGACCATGTGCGTCGCCTC
>JALZNU010000023.1 GCA_030857495.1 Actinomycetota bacterium
GCTCGCCTGTGACATCCGCATCGCCGGTGCGCGGGCTCGTTTCGACACCCGCTTCATGCAGATCGGCCTCCACCCGGGCGGTGGTCACACGTGGATGTTGTCGCGCATCGCCGGACCCCAGGTCGCTGCCGCTGCAGTACTGTTCGGCACCGTGCTCGACGGCGCCGAGGCCGAGCGCGTGGGGCTCGCCTACCGCTGCGTCGGTGACGACGAGCTGGCGGCGACGGCGTCGGAGATGGCGCGCCGGGCGGCCGACGCGCCACGCGACCTGCTGCGGGTGACGAAGGCCACGCTTGCCGGCATGGGCGGCGTGACCGGCCACGATGAGGCCGTCGACCGCGAGCTCGAGCCACAGGTGTGGAGCACGCGCCAGCCGTGGTTCGCCGAACGGATGTCCGCACTTCGCGGGCGCGTCGGGCGCGCTACGGTGGCTTCGCAGGGGGAGGGTACGAACCCACCAGGAGGTACTCGATGAGCCAGCGACATCGTTCCAGCGAGGTCCCGTTGCCACCGAAAGAAGAGCTCCGTGCACAACAGCACGGAGAACGTCACCGGATCCAGGTCGAGCTGAAACAGGTCGCTCACCAGGTGTCCGCCGGGGTCGAGCCCGAAGATGTCCACGAACCGGGTGTGGCGTGGAAGCCGCATCACCACCACGACGCCGAGGTGGCCAAGGACAAGGTTGCCAACCGCAATCGGCGGCTCCGCCACTGGAAGACGAAGATGTGGAAGCGGCGCAGTGCCGTGCGTCAGGCCAAGGCCGAGGCGTTCCGCGTCGCCGGCAGCGAGTGACGAACCATCACAGCCACTCAGCCGTCAGGTCGGCACCGCGCTCGACCCACTCCACGTCGGTGAAGCCGTAGCGCACGTGGTCCTCACGTGTGCCGTTGATCTCGAGGAACCGCTGGGCGATGCCCTCCTCGCGGATCTGCAGTTTCTCCATGACCCGCCGGCTGTTGTGGTTGCGCGGCACGATGCAGATCTCGAGCCGTGAGAGCGCGAGGTCGTCGAACGCGAACCGGAAGGCGGCGATGATCGCCTCGGCGATGAGTCCACGTCCGGCTTGCGCCTCGTCGATCCAGTAGCCGAGCGTCGCCGTCTGCAGCGCGCCGCGGTTGACGTGGTTGATGTTGAGCTCGCCGACGAACCGTCCGCCGTCGACGAACACGCCGAACGGGTAGGTGAGGCCGGCGGCGCGCTCGCGCTCTCGGGTGGCGCAGCGTGAGGCGAACGCGCTGCGGTCGACGGTCGGATCGGCGACCCCGGCGTGACGCATCGGCTCCCACTTCGTCAGCCAGGCATCGTTGCGCTGACGCACCTCGCTCCAGGCGTCGAAGTCGGAGGCCACCAGTTGGCGCAGCACGACGCGACGACCGGAGATGGTCGCCGGCGGCGCATCGGGCGAACGCAGTGACGTGGGGCGCATCGGGTGGCGCGTCATGCGATCGTCACCGAGTCGAGGTGCAGCCGGCGCATCGCGGCAAGGATGATGCAGCACGTCGCCACGGACGTGTCGACGTGCTCGGGCGGCATCCCAGGGTTGTGCGCACGGTCGGCGCGCCGTTCGGTGGCGAGCGTGCGGAACACGTCCTCGGCGGCATCGCGCTGCAGTGAGAAGGGCGACGCGACGTCGTCGGCACCGACCTCGACACAGGCGATGGTTCGTGCGAACGGCCCACGGATCGTGACGTCGGACGTGTCGGTCAGGTGCGGATGAGCGAGCAGCAGTTCCTCCAGGCGATCGGCGACGTCACCGAGCGCGTTCGTGAGCTGCTCGGGTGCGGGTGGATCGCCGTCGGAAAACCACTCGGTGTGCAGCTGCGTTGCGCCGACGTCGAGCGTGACGGTGACGCCGCGGCCCTTCGCCGACGTGGTCGTTGGCCCGATGTCGAGCTCGAGGCCGTCGAGGCGGCGGGCGACCCAGCGGCCCACCGGGTCGTCGCCGCCGGCGAGGTGCCACGCGTAGTGGGCGTGGAGGCACTTGACGCCCGTCCGCGTGCCGCCGACGCCCCCACTCGGCCGTGGCCCCTTGTGCTCGGGTGGGACGAGCGCATCGCGCATCGCCGCGTAGCGCTCGTGCGCAGCGGCGAGCTGTGTGGGATCGACGTCGCGCTCGGCCTGGCGAACGCCACCAGCTGACTCGAGGCGGCTCACGGCAGTGACCTCATCGCGCCCGACGAGCCAATAGCGCGTCGGCATCGGTGTCCCGTCGTCGAGCAACGGCGCGTTGGCGATGACGACGGGATCACCGTCGGGGCTGCGCACGACGACCTCGAACGAGCCCGTCGGCGTCCGTCCGAGGAGCGCCGCGACCTGCGAGCTGTCGTCCATGTGGGCCCGGACCGTCGATGGTTACGAGCGCCGGCGGCGGATCACGAACAGTGCCGCGAGTGCGGCGAGGAGGACGGGAGCGAGCCGCTTGAGCACGGCTGGTCCTGCGAGGCCGGCCAGATCGACGGGCTCGGATGCCGGGCTGTCGACCTTGCGGACGCTGGCGGCCGTGGGACCGGCGGCAGCGCGAGGCGACGTCGGTGTGGCGTCGCCGGGACGATCGGCGGCAGCCGGCGGCTCGCCGACCGGTTGGACCTGGACCTCGTCGCGGGGGGCGGCCGGTGCGACGGCGGCGGGGCCGGCATCGGGCGCATCGTCGGCGCGGTCGGGGAGTTGGTCGTCGTCGAGCATCGAGTTGAGGTTGTTGGCGAACTGTGCCATCAGCTTCTTCGAGACATCGCCGATGATCCCGCGCCCGAACTGCGCGACCTTGCCCGTGATGTGGAGGTCGGTGCTGACGACGACGCGCGTGCTGGTGGGCGAGAGGCTTTCGGCCTCCGCAGTGATCATCGCCGAGGCGTTGCCGCGCCCGCCCGTGTCACGGCCGTCGGCCTTGAGCACGGCACGGTGCGCCTCGTTGTCACGCTCGAGGTACCGGGCTTCGCCGCTGAACTGCGGTGTCACGGAACCGAGCTTGATCTTCACCACGCCGCGATAGACGTCGCCCTCGATCTCTTTCAGCTGGGCGCCGGGAAGACAGGGCGCAATGCGCTCGACGTCGGTGATGACCGGCCACGCCTCGTCGATCGGCCGATTGACCGTGAACTCGTTGACCAGCTTCTCTGCCATGGGTCGGAAGGGTAGTCCACGACCTCCCGACCGTCCTCGTGGACGAGAGGCCCCTACGCGTGGATCGCGCCCTCGGCGTCTCGCAGCGACGGGACGTCGCGCCCGGTTCTCCTGGCGATGATCTCGGCGCAGATCGAGATCGCCGTCTCCTCCGGCGTGCGTCCACCGAGGTCGAGCCCGATGGGCGACATCAGCCGTTCGAGCGCGGCGTCGTCGACACCGGCCTCACGAAGCCGTTCGAGGCGCTTCGCGTGCGTCGTCCTGCTGCCCATCACTCCGATGTAGCCGACGTCGGTGGCGGCGGCTCCGGCGATGGCGGGGACGTCGAACTTCGGGTCGTGAGTGAGGATGCACACTGCGTCGCGTGCGGTGAGCGTGCCGCCGCGCAGCTCGAACAGATCCTGCGGCCATGACACCATGACCTCGTCGGCCATCGGGAAGCGTCGACGGGTGGCGAACACGGTGCGTGCGTCGCACACCGTCACGCGATAGCCGAGCAGCTTGGCCGCCCGGGCCAGTGCGGCCGTGAAGTCGACGGCGCCGAAGATCCACATCTGGGGTGGCGGCGCATGCGACTCGATGAACACCCGCACGATCTCGGTGTCGTCGAGATCCTCTGGCGTGGTCTCGCCGTCCGGCCCGTAGTGGCGCACACCACTGCGGGCTGCCTCCAGTTCGCCCAGCGCGTCACGGCGCACGACGCGATCGAGCTCGTCGCTGCCGAGCGTGCCGCACTCGTGCGCCCCTGGGTCCTCGCCAGGGACGACGAGCATCGCCGACCCTGCACCAGGGCCGTCGACGACCGTCGCGAGCGCGACGGGCTGCTCGTCGCGCAGCCTCGCCGCCATTACGTCGAAGAACGGGCCGATCGGTTCGATGAAGAGGCGGATCGTGCCGCCGCACGTCAGACCGACAGCGAACGCGTCGTCGTCGCTGTACCCGAACGTGACGAGCCGCGACGGTTGCGTGCCGCCCAGCACGTCGAGCGCCTCGGTGACGACGGCACCCTCGACGCAGCCGCCGCTCACGCTGCCGGCGACCTCACCCTGGTCGTTGACCGCCATCGCCGCGCCCGGTCCGCGAGGCCCTGATCCCTCCACGTCGACGACGCGGGCGAGCGCCACGGAGCGTCCCCGGCGCCGCCACGCAGCGATCTCGTCGGCGATGTCACGCATACCGGACCTCCCGTCTGTGTGTGGCGTTGCTGACGACGGCAACGAGCCGCTCCATCGCCTCGACGGAGTGCCCCTCGACGAACTCGTCGACGTAGGGGAGTGCCGCGGCCATGCCACGAGCGAGCGGGGCGTAGCCGGGGGAGACCTTGAGCGGGTTGACCCAGACGACCTGATATGCGACGCGCTGCAAGCGTGCCATCTGGCTGCCGAGGACGACGGGGTCGCCACGGTCCCAGCCGTCGGAGAGGATCACCACGTGCGCCCCGTGCGCCAGGCCCCGCTGGCCCCACTGGTCGTTGAACTCCCCGAGCATGTCGCCGAGTCGGGTGCCGCCGCTCCAGTCGGTGACGCGGTCGCTCACGCCGGACAGGGCGTGCGCAGGATCGCGTGAGGCGAGCTCGCGGGTCAGCCTCGTGAGTCGTGTGCCGAGGGCAAAGGCCTCCACCCGCTGACGCCCCGACACGGCGGCGTGCACGAAACGCAGCAGCGCCCGCGCGTAGGGATCCATCGACCCGCTGACGTCGAGCAGCAGCACGAGCCGGCGCGTCCGCTGCGACGGCGAGCGGTAGTGCCGCCGCACCGGCTCACCGGCGGTGGCGAAGGCCGCCCGCACCGTGCGGGCGATGTCGGGTCGGTCCGCCGACGACGAGCGCGTCAGCCGACGCGATCGTCGTGGCGCACCGGCAAAGCGGAAGCGGCGCATCAGCTCGTGGCTCTCTCGCAGCTCGTCGTCGTCGTAGTCGGCGAAGTCCTTGCGCGCCAGCACCTCGGCCGTGCTGAACCGCAGCTCGATGTTGTCGTCGTCGGAGCGTTCGCCACCGGCGTCGTCGTCGCTGTCGTCGTCCGTGTCGAGCAGCAGCGTCATCGACTCCGGCTCGTCGAGCGGTGCATCCGCGGCGTCGCCGTCGACGCCGTCGAAGAAACAGCGGAAGGCGCTGTCGTAGAGGCGCCGGTCCTCGGGACCGCGCACGAGCGTCGCCATCCCCGCCCAGTAGACGGGTGTGCGCTCGGCGAGGCCGACGGCGGCGAGCGCCTCGGAGAAGGCGACGACGCTGCTCACCGGCACGAAGAGACCAGCGCCTCGCAGCACGCGAGCGAACGTGACGGCGACGCGTCCAGCCTGACCGTCGGCGACCATCAGCCGACGCTGCTGCTGGTGCTGCGTTCGAACGCTCGCTTCACGATCTGGGCGACGCCGTGCTCGATCACACGGTCTCGGTCCTCGCGGTACTTGAGCACCGCACCGAGGGTGACCGTGACGGCGTCCTCGTCGAGGGCGCGGACACCGAGGTGGGCCAGTGAGGCCGTCCAGTCGATCGTCTCGGCGACACCTGGGGGCTTGTACAGCCGCAGCTCGCGCATCGCTTCGACGGCGGCCGCCACCTGCGCGGCCAGCGCGTGCTCGACGGCGGGGACGCGGAGCTTCACGATCGCGACCTCGCGCTCGAAAGTCGGGTGCTCGATCCAGTGGTAGAGGCAGCGTCGCCGCAGTGCGTCGTGTACGTCACGAGTGCGATTGCTGGTCAGGACGACGAGCGGCGGGTCCTCGGCGCGGAACGTACCCACCTCGGGAACCGTGATCTGGAAATCCGACAGGATCTCCAGCAGGAACGCCTCGAACTCGTCGTCGGCGCGGTCGATCTCGTCGACGAGCAGCACCGGGGGAACCGAGACGCCGGGACCCGGGTCGATCGCGCGCAGCAGGGCCCGCTTGACGAGGAATCGCTCGTCGTAGAGCTCGGCCTCGAGCGCCTCGGTGTCCTGGCCCGACGTCGCGCCGGCAGCCTCCGCGGCCCGGAGATGGAGCAGCTGGCGGCTGTAGTCCCAGTCGTACAGCGCCTGTGCGGCATCGATGCCCTCGTAGCACTGGAGGCGCAGCAGCTCGGCGCCGCGCCACGCAGCGAGCACCTTCGCCAACTCGGTCTTGCCGACTCCGGCCTCGCCTTCGAGCAGCAGCGGCCGGCGCAACCCGATGGCGAGCGCGACGACGGTGGCGAGTCCCTCATCAGCGAGGTAGCCCTGTTCCCGCAGCGCAGCGCGAACGGTGGTCGGTTGCACCGCGTCAGCCTACGTTCGCCGCGTCGATACGGTGAGCTGGCATGGACCTAGGCATCAGTGGAAAGCGTGCCGCGGTGGCGGCGGCATCGTCGGGACTCGGCAGGGCGTCGGCGAAGGCGCTCGCCGCCGAGGGGGCTCGTGTGGTGATCTGTGGCCGAGATCGCAGCCGCGTCGACGAGGCGGCAGCCGACATCGGCGGCGGGTGCGTGCCGATCGTGTGCGACGTCTCCGACGGTGAGGGTGGGACGCGGTTCGTGCGCGAGGCGACCGAGGTGCTCGGCACCGTCGACCTTCTCGTCACGAACGGTGGTGGGCCTCCGCCGGGCACGTTCGCCGAGACGGCGCTCGACGCCTACCCGGCGGCGATCGACATGAACCTGATGGCGGTCGTGGCGATGTGCAAGGCGGCGGTCCCTTCGATGGTCGAGCGCGAGTTCGGTCGGGTGGTGTCGATCACGTCGCTCGCCGTCCGTCAGCCCATGGCCAACCTGATCCTGTCGAACACGGCGAGGGCTGGGGTGACGGGGATGCTCAAGACGCTGGCACGCGAGGTGGCGGGCAGCGGTGTCACGGTCAACTCGGTGCAACCAGGGCTGCACCGCACGCCGCGGGTCACGCAGCTCTACGGCGATGCGCCACAGGACGTCATGGGCGATCCCGACGACTTCGGCCAGATCGTCGCCTTTTTGTGTAGCGAGCAGGCCGGGTTCCTCACCGGTGCTCAGATCCACGTCGACGGCGGGGCGTACCAAGCTCTCCTCTGACCGGCAGCACGGTGACGTCCAGGGCGTCGAAGCGCGGGTCGATGGTGAGCACCTCGCCGATGCTGCGGCGCTCCATCACGACGAGCGCCGCGGCGAGGTCGGGATCGAGACCCATGTACGGGTTGTCGTCGAGCACCTGATGGGCGGCTCGTCCGAGCCAGGGGAGCATCGGCTCGATCTCGCACACCTCGCTGAGGACGGGCGCGGCCCCGGACATCGCGAACGACTCGAGCGTCACGAGGATCGTCTCGCCCCGCTCGTACTCGTCGAGTAGGTGCTCGAACTCGTTGCGCACGGCAGGTCCGGCGTCCATGACCGTCGGGTCGGCGATGGCGGCGAACGCGCTGGCGTCGACGAACACGACACGTCGTGTCCCGAAGCGGCGGTACCTGGCCGTCATCGGCTTGCGGCGAGGGCGCTGCGGGTGGTGGTGAGGCGGCGGTCGCGCTGACGCTGCTCGATCCGGTTCCACACGAGGAACGAGATGCCGACGACGGCCCATCCGGCGAGCGCATCGACGACGTAGTGCTCGCCGAAGTAGACGAGTGCCGCCGTCATCAGCAGCGGCCACGCGAACACGAGCACCTTGAGCCACCTCGGACGGATCCAGGGAAGAAAGAATGCGACGACGAAGAGCGCGTACCCGGCGTGCAGCGACGGCAGCGCCGCCACCTTGTTGGCCCAGTCGCGCCCCTTCACGGCGTCCCATGCGTTGGCGAAGCTCTTCAGTCCGAGGTGTGACCAGCCCCGCGCCGTCGGGCGTCGCAGTGGCGGCAGCTCGTTGAGGATGATCTCGCGGTCGCCGCCGGCGGCCATCCACGGGGGCGCCGTGGGCAGCACGATGAACATCGTGCAGGCGATGAACATCGTGGTCGCGAAGCGCTTCACGAACCGCAACCATTCGCGGCGGTTGGCGAGGTACAGGATGCCCATCACCGCCGGTGGGGCGATGAAGTGGCTGAAGTAGACGAGGGAACCGGCGACGTCGTACCAGCGCACCGACCCCGGCTCGTAGAAGCGCTCCTGCATCCACACGTTGGGCACGCTGCCGAGGAACAGGAACTTGTCGATGTTGATCACGGACTCGACCTGCAGCGGGAACCCGAGCCGGTCGGCGATGCCGCGACTCTCGTCGTAGGCGATCCACATAGAGGCGTAGAAGGCGAAGTCGAGGACCCCGCGCCCGACCTGGTTGATCGGACGGCCGACGTTGGCGATGACGAAGACGATGAGCACCGACAGCAGGACCGACACGCGGTCGATGACGATGCCCTTCGTCTTGAACCAGGCGAGGTAGAGGACGGCGTAGCCCACGAGGAGCGCGATCCGCGGCACCCGCCACGGGTCCGGTCGCACGACGGCGGAAAGGCGGGCCCGGCCGGTTGATGCGGCCGAGCCGACGACCGTCGGGGCAGCGGACATCGGCGCGACGCTACCGCCGCGTCACCCGCCGTTCACGGCGGCGGACTACCGGCAGCCTGCGCACGCAGCTACGCGGCGAGGGAAGCGCCAGCGACGAGCCGCACGCGGCGCGAGGGGAAAGCGGAGCGGACGACGAGTCCGCAGCTATATAGCTTCGAGGGCGCGCCGGGTGAGCACCTTGGCGAGGTGGACTCGGTACTCGACCGAGGCGTTGAGGTCGGCTTGTGGGTCGGACTCGTCAGCGGCGTGTTCTGCGGCGTCGGCGGGCGACGCACCCGATGCGATCGCGTCTGCGGCGGCGGTTGCGAGCACGGGTGTCCCCGCCATGTTGACGAGCCCGATGCCTGCCGAGTCACCGTTGCGCCAGGCCGCGACGCCCACGATCGCCCAGTCGAGAGCGCGGCGGTTGAACTTCTGGAAGTTCCACTTGGCGCCGTTCATCTTCGGCACGCGGATCTCGGTGAGCAGCTCGTCGGGCGCCAGCGCCGAGGTCATGAAGCTCTCGTAGAAGTCGCTGGCGGCAATCTCGCGGGAGCCGTTCGGTCCGGCTGCGACGTAGGTCGCGCCGAGGGCGAGTGTGGTCGCCGGGAGGTCGGAGGCGGGATCGGCGTGGGCCAGTGAACCGCCGATGGTGCCGCGGTGGCGCACCTGCGGGTCGCCGACGTGCTTGGTGGCGTGGGCGAGGAGCGGTGCGTGCTCGGCGAGGACGTCGGAGTGCTCGACGTCGTGGTGCCGGGTGAGCGCGCCGATGGCGATGTGGTCACCCTTGTCCTCGATGTAGGACAGGTCGCGGATACGACCGATGTCGATCAGCACGCTCGGCTGGGCGAGGCGGAGCTTCATCAGCGGCAGCAGGCTGTGGCCACCGGCCAGGAACTTGGCCTCGTCGCCGTGCTCGCCGATCAGCCGGATGGCCTCCTCGGCCGATCCGGCCCTGACGTAGTCGAACTTTGCCGGGATCACTGGTCGTCCTCTCCACTCGTGGCGCTCGTACTGGCGTCGGGTGCGCTGGCCGCGCCGCCGTCCTCGCCGCCACGCATGGCCGTGGCCTCGGCGATGGCGGTCCACACGTTGATCGGGCTCGCCGGCATCTTCACGTCGGTCACGCCGAGCCCCGACAGGGCGTCGACGATGGCGTTGATGACGGTGGGGGCGGCGCCGATCGTGCCCGCCTCACCCACGCCCTTGACGCCGAGCTGATTGGTGGGCGACGGCGTCGTGGAGTGACCGAGCGTGATCGACGGGACGTCGCTTGCCGCAGGGACGAGGTAGTCGGCGAGCGTGGCCGTCTGGAGGTTGCCGTCGGCGTCGTACACGGCGCCTTCGAACAGCGCCTGGGCGAGTCCCTGGATGACGCCGCCGTGCACCTGACCCTCCACGATCAGCGGGTTGATCTGCACACCGCAGTCATCGACGGCGACGTACTTCAGCACGTCGACGCTGCCCGTTTCCGTGTCGACCTCGACGACGCACATATGGGTGCCGAAGGGCCACGAGAAGTTCGGTGGGTCGTAGGTGACGTGCGCCTCGAGGTTGGGCTCCATGCCGTCGGGCAGGTCGTGCGCTGTGAATGCCTCGAACGCGATCGCTGCGAGGGGAAGCGTCTTGTCGGGCGAACCGGCCACCGTGAACGAACCACCCGAGAACTCGAGGTCCTCGGCGGACGCCTCGAGCTTGTGGGCAGCGATCAGCTTCGCCTTGTCGATGACCTTGTCGCACGCCATCGCGACGGCGACGCCACCCACCGGCAGCGAGCGCGACCCGTAGGTGTCGAGGCCGAGCGGCGAGATGGCCGTGTCGCTGTGCAGCACGTCGACGTCCTCCACGGCGACGCCGAGCTTCTCAGCGGCGATCATCGACCACGACGTCTCGTGGCCCTGGCCGTGGGGCGTGGTGCCCGTGACGACTTGGATCTTGGACGTCGGCAGCACCCGGACGGTGGCGGCCTCCCAGCCCCCTGCCGAGTAGTTCAGCGAGGCGAGAACCCGCGAGGGCGCAAGGCCGCACATCTCGAAGTACGAGCACATGCCGATGCCGAGTCGCTTCGTCGATCCCTCGACGTTCTGGTCCTTCTGCCTGGCGCGGATGCCGTCGTAGTCGGCGAGGTCGGCTGCGATGTCCGCCGCCTTGATGTGGTCGCCCGAGTCATACGTGAGTCCGGTGTACGCCTCGTACGGGTAGGCCTCGGTGGGGATGTAGTTGCGGCGGCGGATCTCGCGCGGATCGACGCCGACGGCGGCGGCGAGCCTGTCCATCGCCCGCTCGATCGCGTACGTCGCCTCGGGGCGCCCAGCGCCGCGGTAGGCGTCGGTCGGCGTGAGGTTGGTGAACACGGACGTGCACGAGAACGAGAACGCCTTCGGCAGGTGGTACACGCCGCCGTAGAGGAAGGCGCCGAGCAGGGGCACGCCGGGCGTGACGAGCTGCAGGTACGCGCCCATGTCGGCGAGCAGCTTGACGCGCAGGCCCGTGAGCTTGCCCTCGGCGTCGGCGGCGAGCTCGATGTCCTGGATCTGGCCGCGGCCGTGGATCGTGGCCGTCGAGTTCTCCGAGCGCTCCTCGGTCCACCGAACCGGCACGTGGTGCTTGCGCGACAGGGCAGTGCACAGCAGTTCCTCGGCGTAGACGTTGAGCTTCGAGCCGAACCCGCCGCCGACGGCCGGGGCGACGACGCGCAGCTGGTGCTCGGGAATGCCGAGCGTGATCGCCGTCATCACCTTGAGGATGTGGGGGACCTGGGTGGCCGTGTAGAGGGTGATGTCACCGCCGAATGGCTGGGGGACGGCGGCGACGGCGCGAGGCTCCATCGCCATCGGGATCAGTCGCTGCTGGACGAACCGCTCCTTGACCGTGAACGCCGCATCGGCGAATGCTCTGTCGAGGTCGCCTTCCTCGCCTTCGACGTCGAGCGGCCAGGTGTAGGAGGCATTGGTGCCGAGGTCCTCGTGGATGATGATGCGGTCGGAGAGCGCGTCCTCGAGTCCGACGACGGCCTCGAGCGGTTCGTACTCGACGTCGATGAGCTCGACGGCGTCGCGGCCTTCGGCGTTGGTGGTTGCGAGGATGCACGCCACGGCGTCGCCGACGTAGTTCGCCTTGTCGACGGCGATGGGGTAGTGCGCCGGGCTCTTCATGTCGTCGGTGACGGGCCACGCGCACGGCATCGGTGCCGCCCAGAGATCGCTGAGGTCGGCGCCCGTGTAGGCGGCGACGACGCCCGGCGCAGCAGCGGCGGCGGACGTGTCGATGCGGGTGATGCGGGCGTGGGCGTAGGGGCTGCGGGCGACGATGAGGTGCAGCGCCCCAGGAAATTGCAGGTCGTCGGTGAAGCGGGCCTCGCCGGTGAGGAGTGCGGGGTCTTCCTTGCGGAGCAGTCGTTGGCCGATGACGGACGTGCTGGTAGTGGTGGCGGTGGGTTCCTCGGTGACGGTCATTGGCTTCGCGCTCAGCCCTTGGCGCAGGCCAGCACGGCCTGCACGATGTTGTGGTAGCCGGTGCAACGGCAGAGGTTGCCCTCGAGCCCGATGCGCACGTCCTCCTCGGTCGGGTTCGGCTGCTCGTCGAGCAGGCTCGTCGCCGCCATGATCATGCCCGGCGTGCAGAAGCCGCACTGCAGGCCGTGGTTCTCCATGAACGCCTGCTGCATCGGGTGCAACTCACCGTCGCGGGCGAGGCCCTCGATGGTGGTGATCTCGCCACCGTCGGCCTGCGCCGCGAGCAGCGTGCAGCTCTTCACGGATTCTCCGTCGAGGTGCAGCGTGCAGGCGCCGCACGACGACGTGTCGCAGCCGACGTTGGTGCCCGTTAGGCCGAGGTGGTCTCGAACGAGGTGAACGAGCAACGTGCGCGGTTCGACGTCCGCGCTGCGCTGCATACCGTTCACCGTGACGGTGATCTCCACGTGCTACCCCCTGGGTCCGATTGGTGGCCGGATCACACCCGACTGCTCGGGTGGAACGCTGTGCCCATCATGACACGGCGTCCCGTCCGCCCCGGCATGCGGGAGCGAGCTCAGCCGTGGAGCTGTTGGGCGAGGTAGTTGGCCTCGCCGAGCTGCGCGATGGCGGCGAGCTGGGTCTCGAGCCAGTCGGCGTGCTGTTCCTCGTCGACGAGGATGCCGGCGAGGAGCTCGCGGCTGCCGTTGTCGGCGCTCTCGACGGCGAGGGCTACGCCGCGGTTGAGGCGCTCGATGGCAGCGATCTCGACGTCGAGGTCGTTGCGGAACTGCTCGGCCACGGTCTCGCCGACCTTGAGCGGGAAGAGGCGCTGCATGTTGGGCATGCCGTCGAAGTAGAGGATGCGGTCGACGATCTTCTCGGCGTGACGCATCTCGTCGATGGACTCCTCGCGGATCTTGGATCCGAGCCGCTCGTAGCCCCAGTTGTCGCACATCTTGGCGTGGATGAAGTACTGGTTGATGGC
>JALZNU010000159.1 GCA_030857495.1 Actinomycetota bacterium
CGCTGCCCGAAGTCGGCCGGCGAGCCACTCGTGGACATCGAGCACGCGTGCGGCGAACGCCCTTGCGTCATCGGTCCCGAGCAGGCGGCCGTACTCCTTCATCGCCGCTCCACACCCGGCCGAGTTGACGAGCACCGGCGCTTCACCGCCATGGGTGATGATCGTCGCTTCGGCGCAACGCACGGCCTCGTCGTGCTGGCCGGCATGAGCGGCGAGTGCCCCGCAGCAGCCACCGGACGCGACGGCATACGTCGTGGCGGCGGCGTCGAGCAGCGCAGCCGTCGATCGGTGCGTGTCGCGCATCCAGGCGTCCATCACACACCCCGTGAACAGCCAGACGTCGTCGCCGGTGGCGGCGATCGCGGGACCCGGACGGATCGGGAGCCTGTCCAGCCCGACGCGTCGCGGCACGAGACGCGCCCGCTGCGCGAGTGCGAGCGTGCGCGATGCGATGGCGAGCAGCCGGCGGTGGCGCAGCAGCGGGAACGCCACGCGAGACCACCACGGCGTCCTCCCGTGATGCTCGGTGAGCGACGCTCTCGTCTGCTCCATCAACCGGCCGAACGGCACGCCCGACGGGCATGCCGGCTCGCAGCCGCGGCACTGCACACAGGTCTCCATGAAGTCGACGAGCTCGTCGTCGACGGGGTCACCGCGCCACTGCACGGCGCGCATTGCGTCGATACGGCCGCGCGGCGAGTAGCGCTCCTCCCCCGTCACCCGAAACGTCGGGCAGTGCGGAAGGCAGAGCCCACATGCGACACACGTCGACAACTCGTCGTCGTCGAGCCGCAGCGTCGGGCCAGCCGTCATCAGCGACGACGGTACCGCGCCACATCAGGGGCTGCGCCCCCGAACCCCATCGCCGTCCGGCTCCCTGGCGGTCGCGCGGCCATCGCGGAGCCCCGCTCCGCGCACACCTCGGGGCTGCGCCCCCGAACCCCATCGCCGTCCGGCTCCCTGGCAGTCGCACGGCCATCGCGGAGCCCCGCTCCGCGCACTCGTAGGCTCGGCGACATGACGACCCCGCTCGACGCGATCCCCGCGATCGTGCAACGGCTGCGTGACGGGTTCGCTGCCGGCCTCGTACGCGACGTGCCCAGCCGCGTCGTCCAGCTGCGGCAGCTGGAGCGGTTCCTCGTGGAGTGCGAGAGCGACCTCCTCGACGCGCTGCAGGCCGACCTCGGCAAGCCGGCGACCGAGGCCTACGGCACCGAGCTCGGCTTCACCCGCTCCGAGATCCGCCATGCGATCGCCCACGTTCAGCGCTGGACCGAGCCACGCAAGGTGCGCGTGCCGATGACGCTGCGCCCGGGATCGGCGGTCGTCCGGTCCGAGCCGCTCGGCACCGTGCTCGTCATCGCCCCATGGAACTACCCGGTGCAGCTCACCCTGGCGCCCCTCGTCGCCGCGCTCACAGCCGGCAACACCGCCGTGCTGAAGGTCTCCGAGGTCTCTCCCCACACGTCCGAGCTGCTCGCCACGCGCCTGCCGGCCTACCTCGACGCCGGCGTCGTCGCCGTCGTCACGGGCGAGGTGCCGGCGACCACCGCGCTACTGAACGAGCGCTTCGACCACATCCTGTTCACGGGCAACGGATCCGTCGGCAAGATCGTGATGCGGGCCGCTGCCGAGCACCTCACGCCCGTCACGCTCGAGCTGGGCGGCAAGAGCCCGGTGATCGTCGCCGCCGACGCCGACATCGACATCACCGCTCGGCGCATCGCATGGGGCAAGTTCGTCAATGCCGGTCAGACCTGCCTCGCCCCCGACTACGTCCTCGTCCATCGCGATGCGGAGGACCGGCTGCTCGGTGCGCTGCTGCGATCGATCCACGACATGTACGGCGAATCACCCTCGACGTCGCCCGACTTCGCCAGGATCGTGAGCGACCGCCACTTCGATCGACTTGTCGCGCTGCTCGACGCCGGCGGGTACGACGCCGTCGTGACAGGCGGCGGCCACGATCGCGATCGGCGCTACCTCGACCCCACCGTCGTCGCGGGCGTCGATGCCGGTTCGGCGCTGATGAGCGACGAGATCTTCGGACCGATCCTGCCGGTGATCGTGGTCGACGACATCGATGCCGCCGTCCGCTTCGTCAACGAGCGCCCGCACCCGCTCGCCCTCTACGTGTTCTCCGAGAGCGCAGCGACGTGCGAGCGCGTCGTCGAGCGCACGCAGTCGGGCGGCGTCACCGTCAACCACACCCTGCTCCACGTCGCCGTACCGGAGCTACCGTTCGGGGGCGTCGGCGCCAGCGGCTTCGGCGCCTACCACGGTCGCGCCGGCTTCGACCGCTTCAGCCATCAGAGGTCTGTGCTGGCAAAGAACATCCGACCCGACCCGCCGGTCATGTACCCGCCGTACAAGCGGTGGAAAGACGTCATCCTGCGTCGCGTCCTGTGACCCGCACCACGAACTGGAGGTGGCAGATCGCGGTATAGCGCGTGCCGCCACCTCCAGAACGGGGTCGGAGCATCAGGACGGGATCCACATCGGCGCGTCGGGGTCGCCGCGCCAGTAGCGGAGGCGACGCTGCGCCTCCTCGGCCGCCGACGCCTTGGCGTGACCGGCGACGATGCGCATCAACGTCGCAGCGACGAGGCGCAGTTCAGCGAGCGCTTCGCCGAGGCCGTCTCCACGTGCGCCGGCGCCGTAGCCCGTGGCGAACGCCTCGTAGGCGCCCGGCTCGCCACCCCACCGCTCGGCATCGCGCATCATCGGCGCGTGGTCCCACTCGCGCGGCCCGCGACAGAGCAGGTCCCAGTCGATGAGCGCCGGACCCTCGCTGGTCATCACGACGTTGTCGCGGTGCACGTCACCGTGGCAGACGACCACCTCGTCGACAGTGTCGCTCCACGCCCGGTAGCGATCGACCGTCGCCCGCAGTCCCTCGGCCGCGTGTCGATCGAGATCGGGAGACGTCGCCTCGAGCAGCGCGTCGAGCCGCCACCACGGAAACAGGCCACACCAGGGCAGCGGGTAACCGTCGGGCACCACACCGGGGTCGAGGTCGTGCAGGCGGGCAACCATCGCGCCGACGGCCGTCCAGTCGACAGCACGGTCGGCGCCCGCCAGCCGTTCCCAGGCCGTGACCACCATGCCGTTCGGGTGCGAGAACGGCACGATGTCGAGCGGTGCCGGCACGCGGATCCCCGCCGCTGCAAGCACACCGGCGAGGCGCGCGGATGCGTCCGGCTCGCCGTTCACGAACCCGACTCGCACGATCGCGTTCCCGGCCTCGTAGACGGCGTTCATGCCCGTCGACCGCCACGTCGGTGCGGGGAGGCCCATCGCCGCGGCCGCCGCAGCGGCCACAGGATCGGTGACGTCGCGTTCCCCCGCAGCGGAGTAGGCGTACGGCAGGTCAGGGTCCATCGTGGAGTACGTCGACACCGGGGTTGAGTCGACCCGTCGGGTCGAAGCGCGCCTTCAGGCGGTTCGTCAACGCCACCACGCCCGGGTCGGGGACCCGGACGGGCGCCGGCTCGCGATGGTGGACGACACCGACACCGACCTCGGCGACGAAGTCGCCGGAAAGCGCAGACAGCGTCGACGGTGCCACGGACCACCGGTGTCGGCCCTCGAGCGACGGCCGCTCCGCGACCGGCGACATCCCGGCGCCCGCCGCGATGCGCTCGATGTCGGCCAGTTGCCCGGCGAGCAGTGCCCAGCACTGCGTACCGTCCCACAACAGTGCGACCGGTCGGTTCAGCGCGGTGAGCAGATCGTGCGGGTCGGCCGACGGCCATTCGACGTGGAACCACTGCTCGTGGGCCGGGCGTGGACGAGTGCGCACGATCACGTCGCCAAAGAATCCCAGAGTCCCTCGCGAGCCGACGAGCAGGCGGCAGAGGTCGAAGCCCGTCACGTTCTTGACTGTCGGGCCGCCAGCGGTGACGACATCACCCGCAGCCGACACGTAGCGCACTTGCAGCAGTACGTCGCGCACGGGTCCGTACCCGAGCCGCCGGATCCCGCTGCGACCGACGGCGAGCGCGCCACCGATCGTGCCGCTCGGCGGGACGGCGATCTCCTGGCCGTGCTCGGCAAGTGCTGCGTCGATCTCGGCGACAGGAGTGGCCGCGCCGCAGCAGAGCGTCATCTCGTCGGGCTCGATCCACTCGATGCCCGCCGGCGCCGTGGCGGCGCGCACTCCACTCACCGCTCCGCCCCGTGTCGCCATCCCGGCGATCGTGACCGGGTCGGTGCCGGCAACCTCGTCGGCGAACGCCGTCAGATCCACGCGTCCGCCGGCGGCTCGGCGAGCGCCTGGACGTCGGCGCACGAGGACGCACTGGGCAGCACCTTGAACGGATTGGCGATCCCGTCGGGGTCGAACGCGCTCCGTAGCGCCGCCTGCGCGGCGAGCGAGACGGCGTCGAACATCAACGGCATCAACTCGCGCTTTTCGAGCCCGATCCCGTGCTCCCCGCTCAGCACCCCGCCGGCGGCGACGGATGCCGTGACGATCTCACGCCCCGCCGCAGCGACTCGCTCGGTGACACCCGGTTCGCGCCGGTCGTAGACGAGCAGCGGATGCAGGTTGCCGTCGCCGGCGTGGAAGACGTTGAGCACCTGCAGGTCGTGGTGGGCGACGATCTCGTACACCTGGTCGAGCACGTCGGGCAGGACGCGTCGCGGGACGACGGTGTCGTGGAGGTAGTAGTTCGGCTTGATCCGGGCAACGGCACCGAACGCCGACTTCCTTGCCTTCCA
>JALZNU010000160.1 GCA_030857495.1 Actinomycetota bacterium
ACCGTTTCAGGGTCGAGCCCGCTGTTCTACTTCGGCGGACTGTCGCCCGCCGCCCGTGAGTGCGCCGCAGCCGGCGCCGACGTGTTCCTCATGTGGCCTGACACCACCGACAAGGTGCTCGACGTCAAGGCCGACATGGACGCCCGTGCCGAGGCGAAGGGTCGCCACCTCCGCTACGGATGGCGGTCGCACGTCATCGTGCGCGAGACCGAGGACGCTGCGCGAGAGGCGGCCCGCCGCCTGCTCTCGCGGCTCGACGACGACACGGGCGCAGCGATCCGCCAACGCTCGCTCGACTCGACGTCGGCGGGTGTCGCGCGTCAGGCGGCACTGCGCGACGAAGCCGACGACGAGGGCTACGCCGAGCGCCACCTGTGGACCGGAGTCGGTCGTGCCCGGTCCGGCGCCGGTGCGGCCATCGTCGGCGATCCCGACCAGGTGCTGGCGAAGCTCGACGAGCTGAGCGACGCCGGCATCGAGGCGTTCATCCTCTCGGGCTACCCGCACGCCGCCGAGTGTGACCTGTTCGCCCGGCACGTGCTGCCGCACATCGAGCACGGCCCGCTGCAGTTCACCCCCGACCCCGTGAACCCCGACTGACCTCCTCCCCGCTGCACCTGCCTCAGGGGTGAACTACCGTGGCGCCGTGACGCCATCGACGAAGGCTCCTGCCTCGTCGCCGATCGTCGAGCGGTCGACCATCGAGCAGGTGGCCACAGCGGCCGGTGTCTCGGTCGCCACAGTCAGTCGCGCGCTGCGGGGCCTCCCCAACGTCGCCGCATCGACGAGGACCAAGGTCGAGCGCGTCGCCCGCGAACTGAACTACCGGGCGAACCCGGCCGCGGCGCGGCTCGCGACCGGACGCAGCCACACGATCGCCATCGTCGTCCCGCTGATCAACTCCTGGTACTTCTCCAACGTCGTGGCCGGCGCCGAGGCTGTTTGCACCGAGGAGGGCTACGACCTCCTCGTGCTCACCGCGCCCAACGCCGAACTGCGCCACGAGGTCGTCGCCACTGCGGCGGAGCTCGAACGCCACACCGACGGGATGATCTTCGTCGAGGTCGCCTTGCCGCCGCGCGAGCTGGAACAGCTCGGACGGCGACGCCTTGCCGTCGCCACGATCGGGCAGCAGACCGACACGTTCCCGTCCGTCCACGTCGACAACGTGCGCGTCGGCTCGCTGGCGGCGCAGCACCTGCTCGATCTCGGCCACCGGCGCATCGGCGTCATCGGCGCCCAGGCGGAGGACCCGTCGTTCTTCGACGTCCCAGGCCAACGCATCGCCGGCGCCGGCCTCGCGCTGGGGCAGATCGGTGGCGACCTCGAGCCGGCGCTCGTCGTCGACGGGCAGTTCACGATCGAGGGTGGATACGAGGCAGCCAGCAGGTTGCTCTTCGGTGAGAACCCGCCGTCGGCGATCTTCGCGCTGTCCGACGAGATGGCGTTCGGTGCCCTCGCGGCGGCACGAGACATTGGCCTCGACGTCCCCGGCGACGTGTCGATCGTCGGCGTCGACGACCACGAGCTCTCGTCGGTCGTGGGTCTGACGACGGTGCGCCAACACGTCGCCGAACACGGCGCCGTGGCGGCCCGCGCGCTCGTGCGGCGGCTGCGCGGGCAACGCACGGCACCGCGGCACCACGTCTCGACGGCCGAGCTCGTCGTGCGCTCGACGACCGGGCCGCCCATGCTGTGAGCGCGATTCGGCGGCCGTCGTTCTTGACCCAGGGGCACCAGGTATGAAAGCGTTTGCAGCGGTCGGGACACTCCCGGCGGTTCCAAAGGGGGACACATGAGAAAGCGCTGGCTGAAGCTAGCCGCAATACCGCTCGCGTTCACGCTCGCGGCGAGCGCCTGCAGCACCGAGGAAGAAGCGGGGGAAGACACCGGCGAATCCGGCACCACCGCTGCGGAGAGCGACACCACGACGGCGGGCTCGGGAACGACCTCGCCCGGCACCGGCACCACCACGGCGGGCACCGGTACCACCACGGCCGGCACCGGCACGACCACGGCCGGCACGCCGGGCGGGACGATCCCTGCGGATCCGGAGCTCGAGGGCACCGAGGTCACGGTGTTCGGCTCCGAGAGCTCAGAAGAGGAAGCCGGCGCGATGCAAGACGCGCTCGACATCTTCGCCGAGCGCAACGGCATGGAGATCACGTTCGTCGGAGCTCGTGACTTCGAACAGCAGATCAACAGCCAGGTCACCGGCGGCAACCCGCCCGACATCGCGATCTTCCCGCAGCCGGGCAAGCTGCGCGACTTCGCCACCAGCGAAGACCTCTTCCCGCTCCCCGACGACGTGAACGCGTCGGTGGCCGAGAACTGGGACGAGAACTGGATGGGGTTCTGGCAGAGCGAGGACGGCACCCAGTACGGCGTGCCCGTCAAGTCCGACCTCAAGTCGCTCGTCTGGTACAGCCCTGCGGCGTTCGAAGCCGGCGGCTACGCCGTGCCCGAGACGCTCGAAGACTTCTACGCCCTGAACGACGAGATGATCGCCAACGGCGACGTCCCGTTGTGCGTCGGCACCGAGTCCGGTCCTGCGACGGGCTGGCCGTTCACCGACTGGACCGAGGAACTCGTGCTGCGCAACGAGGGCATCGACTACTACAACGGGTGGGTCGCCCACGACACGCCGTTCAACGACGAGCCGATCGTCGAGGCGATGACACAGGTCTCCGACCTGTGGGCAACCGAAGGTGCTGTCTACGCCGCTGGTGGTTCGATCTCGGCAACGCCGTTCGGTGACAACGCCGGAGCGCTCGTCGACGGCGAGTGCATGATGCACCGCCAGGCCAACTTCTTCGCCTCGTTCTTCCCTGAGGGAACAGCGTTCGGGGACGCTGAGGGCGAGATCGACACGTTCTACTTCCCCGGCGCCAATGCCGAGGAGAGCCCGGTGCTCGTCGCCGGCACCAGCGCTGCTGCGTTCCGCGACGCACCAGAAGTGTGGGCAGTGATGGAGTACTATGGCTCGTCCGAGTACGCCGACAACCGCCAGGTGGCACAGCTCGCCCGCAAGGGCGGCGAGCCCGGCGGTGACCTCATCTCGGGCTACCTGTCGGCCAACCTCAACGCCAACCAGGACAACTACAGCCCGCTCGAGCAGGGCTTCCTCGAGGTGCTCGCCACCGGCGATCCTGCCGGCTTCGACGCATCCGACCAGATGCCCGGCGAGGTCGGCTCCGGCACGTTCTGGCGTGAGGCAACGGCACTCGTCAACGGCGAGACCGACCCGCAAGAGGCGGCCGACGCCATCGAGGAGTCCTGGCCGACCTGAGTTGATGGGGCGTGCCTCACCTGCACGTCCTGACCTGTGGTGTGGTGCCGGTGGCGAACTGCCACCGGCACCATGCCATGCCGATCCGTCGATGAACGATCCCCGTTCGTCGCGGGGCTAACGTCCGCACAGCAGTTCCTCTTGGGGGTGGAATGGCGTTCACCGACGAACGAGAAATCCAGGACGACGTGAAGAAGGTGCCGGCCGTGCCCCCGCCCGAGCACGTCGAGTCCAAGCGCGAGCTGTTCAAGATCACGCCAGGGGGCGTGTTCCGGGTGATCGTGCTGGTGGGGATCATCGCCTTCCTCGGCATCTACGTCGGTCCGGCGACGATGGGCAAGACGCTGTTCAAGGTCGCCGTCGCCGTGGCGCTCTCGGGGGTCGTGTTCGTCGGCGCCAACAAGCTCTTCGACCAGGCATATCCGAAGTGGACGCGCTTCAACACGTTCATCGGCGTCGTCGTCGGGTTCGTGCTCTACATCGTGCTCGAGTGCAACGGCGCGTTCCGCTCGTTGTTCGACGACCGGGTGAAGATCCTCGGCGGCGGACCGTGGGACGTCAACCCGTGGCTGTGGGGTGGCATCGGCGCGCTCGCCGGCGGTGTCGTGATGTTCCTTCTGAGCGCCCCACGTGCGACGCTCGCCCGCCTCCCGCTCGCCGTCATCGGCGTCGGCGGCTTCGGCGCCCTGACGACCTACGCCTTCGAGGAGTCCGTCCGCCCGGCACTCGACTGGAACAAGGTCTGGATCTGCGCATTCGTCGGCGCCGCGCTGTTCGGTGCCGTGACACTGATTCGCAAGGGTCCCACCGCAGCGACCCGGTCCGCGCTCACCGGCGCGGGCGTCGGTTGGTTGGTCGGTGCGTGGGGCGGCGGCGACATCGGGCGCGGAAACCTCACCGGGGTCGCCATCGCCACCATCGTTCCCGCCGTCGTGCTCGGGGTGAGGTTCGGGCTCGCGAGCGAGCCGAACCCCGCCGAGCGTCGCCGCATCGACAGCAAGTCGAGGTCGTGGATCTTCGTCGTCCCAGCGCTCGCGCTCACGGCTGGCGGCCTCGTGATCCCACTGATCAAGACGATCTACCAATCGTTCCGCAACCGCACCGGCAGTGAGACCGTCGGGCTGGAGAACTACCGCGACATCTTCGGCGACCCCAACGCCTTCAACATCGACAACTGGGACGGCTTCCTCACGAGCAGGCTGTTCTACGCCGCGATCGCCATCGCCGTCGCCGGGGTCGTCATCGGCATCGTGTCCGGCCGGCGCACTCGCCAGGCCTTCGACCGCACGGAGTCGTCAACGATCCCGCTGTTCATCGCCTTCTTCCTGCTCGCCTGCGCCGTGCTGTCGACGTCGCGTGGCACGATCTTCAACAACATCTGGTGGGTCGTCGTGGTGACGTCGCTGGC
>JALZNU010000161.1 GCA_030857495.1 Actinomycetota bacterium
TCGGCGCGGCGGCGTTCGGCAGGCTCGTGCCGCTGGCGATCGTCGTCGCTGTGCTGCTCACGATCGTCGTGCTGTCGTATCGCCAGACGATCTACGCCTACCCGATGGGTGGCGGCTCGTACGTCGTCTCGCGCGAGAACCTCGGCCGGACACCGTCGCTCGTCGCCGGGGCGTCGATCCTCACCGACTACATCTTGACGGTGGCCGTGTCGGTCGCCGGTGGTGTGCTGGCGATGCAGTCGGCGTTCGGGTTCAGCAATGACTGGCGCGTGCCGTTGTGCCTCGCAATCATCTTCGTGATGACGCTCGCCAACCTTCGCGGCGTGCGCGAGTCGGGGGCGATCTTCGCCCCGCCGACGTACCTCTACATCGTGATGCTCGTGCTGCTCATCAGCGTCGGTCTGTTCCGGGTGTTCGTGCAGGACCTCGGCGAGATCCCCTTCGAGACGTTGTCGCAAGAGGCGAGAGAGCTCGCCGAGGGCTCCAAGTCGCTCGGCATCTTGATGCTGCTGCGGGCGTTCTCGTCGGGCGCCGTCGCGCTCGCCGGAGTGGAAGCAGTGTCCGACGGCGTGCCCACGTTCCGCAAGCCGGAGTCGAAGAACGCGGCGATGACCATCGCCATGATGGGAGGGATCCTCGGAACCTGCTTCATCGGCATCTCGGTGCTCGCCTCGCACCTCAGGCCGTTCCGTGGTGAGAACGACCCGACGGGCATCGCGCTGATGGCCGAGCACGTCTACGACGGCAAGACGCTGTTGTTCTGGATCACCCAGATCGCCACGTTCCTGATTCTCGTGCTCGCCGCGAACACCGCCTACGCCGACTTCCCGCGCCTTTCGTCGATCATCGCGAGGGACGGTTTCCTGCCGCGCCAGCTGGTCAATCGCGGCGACCGCCTCGTGTTCTCCAACGGCGTGATCGTTCTCGCCTTGGTGGCGGGCATCCTCATTGTCGTCTTCAAGGGCAACATCTCGGCGCTCATCCCGCTCTACGCATTCGGCGTGTTCACCGGGTTCACGCTCAGCCAGGCGGGCATGGTCATGCATCACCGCAAGTTCCGCGAGGGTCGGTGGCAGCTGGCGATGTCGGTCAACGCCGTCGGGTGCGTCGCCACCGGCATCGTCGCCCTCGTGGTGGTCGTCTCGAAGTTCACCGAGGGGGCGTTCATCCCGGCGTTCCTGATCCCGCTGATGGTGGTCGGCTTCCGGTCGATCCGCCGCCACTATGACCGGGTGCGGGCGGCCGTCAAGGTGGAGCCCGGTGTCAAGGTGCCGCGCCGCACGCACACCGTGGTCGTGCTCGTCGGCAGGATCAACAAGGGCGTGCTCCAGGCCGTGCAGTACGCCCGTGAGCTGGCGCCAGAGCGACTCGTCGCCGTCTCCGTCGTCACCGACAACGACGAGCAGGACGCCCTCGCGCAGGCATGGGCGGACTTCGACGTGCCGATCCCGTTGCACACGATCAGTTCCCCGTACCGTGACCTCACCCGGCCGGTGCTCGACTACCTCGACGAGCTCGACCGCGACAGCCCTGACGACGACGTCATCACCGTGATGATCCCCGAGTACGTGACGCAGTGGAAGACGCAGTGGCTGCACAACCAGTCGGCGTTCGCGTTGAAGGCTCGTTTGCTCTACCGTCCGAACACGGTCGTCACGTCGGTGCCCGTGCTCGTCGGCGACGTGATCGAGTAGCGGCCACAGGGGGAGAGGGGGAACGATGCCCACGAGAACACGGCTGGCGCTCGTGCTCGCTGGAACGATCGTCGTCGTCGCCGGGTGCGGTAGCGACACGAACGACAGCCTGCCGCCGTCGCCGACGGCGAGCGCGTCCACCTCGGCGGCGCCGACCGCCGCGCCGCCCGGCACGGGTGCCGGCACGACGACTGGCGACGAGATCGGACTTCCCGTGATCGAGGCGCTCGACGTGCCCGCCGACTACCCGACGATCCAGGCAGCCGTCGACGACGCCCGACCAGGCGATCTCGTCCTGATCGCACCTGGCGTGTACCGCGAGGCCGTCACCGTGCAGACGGACGATCTCACGATCCGCGGCGTCGAACGCGAGACCGTCATCCTCGACGGCGACTTCACGCTCGACAACGGTGTCTTCGTCAGTGCCGACGGCGTGGCGGTGGAGAACATGACGGCGCGCAACTACACGGTCAACGGCTTCTACTGGACAGAGGTCGAGGGCTACCGGGGTTCGTACCTCACCGCGATCCGCAACGGCGATTACGGCGTGTATGCCTTCGACTCGACGAAGGGCCAGTTCGACAACTCGTACGCCTCGGGGAGCCCCGACGCCGGCTTCTACATCGGGCAGTGCTTCCCGTGCGACGCCGTGCTCGACAACGTGATCGCCGAGCACAACGGCCTCGGCTACTCCGGCACGAACGCCGGCGGCAACCTCGTGATCGCCAACTCCGTGTTTCGCAACAACCGCGTCGGCGTCGTGCCCAACTCGGGCAGCTACGAGCTCTGTTACCCGCAGCGCGACAACGTCATCGTCGGCAACCTCGTCTACGACAACAACCAAGGGGACACGCCGGCGATCGACGTCGCCCGCCTCGCCCAGGGCAACGGCATCCTCGCCGCCGGCGGCGTCGACAACGTGATCGAGCGCAACCGCGTGTACGACCACGACCGCACCGGTATCGCCCTCGTCCCGTTCCCCGAGGAGGAGGCCCGCGACGACGAGCCGAGCCAGGACGAGTGGGACACGACGTGTGCCGAGCAGCGCACGCAACCCCTCGCCGACGAGCTCCCGTCACTGCTGCTGTGGGACTCGTGGGACAACCGGGTGGTGGGCAACGACGTCAGCGGCTCGGGACTTGCCGACATCGCCGTCGCCTCGGTCAGCACCGACCTCGAGACGCTGCGCAACTGCTTCGGCGACAACGTGCACGAAGTGAGCGCCCCCGCCGAGCTCGAGTCACTGGCGCCGTGCGACGGTGCCGAGCCGACCGAAGCGAACTGGAAGGCAGGAACGCTCGACGTCGCCTCGTGGCTCGCCGAACAGGAGACGATGCCGGAGTCGGTCGACTACCAAGAGGCGCCGCTGCCGTTGCCACCGCGGCTCGACAACATGGCGGACGCTGCGACGGCCCCGCCGCGTCCTGCGACCGACGTGCCGATGGAGATCGACGTCGACGCAATCGAGATTCCCGAACGACCGTGAGCCGCTTGCTCACTGCCGGCGCCGCCCTCGTGCTCGGCGCCTGCGCAGGATCGACATCGGCGTCGCCGCCGGCGGCACCCGATGCGATCCACCTCGGGCCGCAGGGCAACGTCGGCCAGTTCGTGGTCCAGTGCGCGCCGTCTCACGTCGGCTTCGACGACCCGATCCTCTACCCGGGCCGACCCGGCGCCAGTCACCTCCACCAGTTCTTCGGCAACCCGGACATCGATGCGATGAGCACCAGCGAGGGGACCGACCGTGCCGCGACGTCGTGCGATCAGCGGCTCGACACGGCTTCGTACTGGGCGCCCGCACTGCTCGACGTCAGCGGTGACGTGGTCGAGCCGATCGACATCGTCGCCTACTACCGTGCAGCCGTCGGCGTCGATCCGGCAACCGTCGTGCCCTACCCGCAGGGATTGAAGATGGTGGCCGGCGACCACCGCGCAGCGGAACCGCAGCCGACCACGCTCGTCGGCTGGTCGTGCGCGCCAGGGCGTGCCCGTTCGGAGGCGGCGCCCGTGTGCACACCGCGCCAGGTGCTGCACATGTGGGTCACGTTCCCCGACTGCTGGGACGGCGCGCGCACCGACAGCGCCGACCACCGTGCCCACGTCGGCTACAGCGAGGACGGGGAGTGCCCGCCGAGCCATCCCGTCGCGATCCCGCAGCTCGATCTCGCCGTGCGCTACCCGTCGGTGCGTGCCGACGAGGTGGCCGAGCTGTCGCTCGCGTCGGGTGACCTCACGACGGCACACGCCGACTTCTGGAACCTCTGGGACGACACGAAGCTGCGCCGCGAGGTCGACGTCTGCATCCGCGGCGACGTCGTCTGCACGCTCGGCCCTGCGTGACTCCCGGCCCGGCGCCACGGCGGCGGATAACGTTTCCTCGCCGATGTCCGTCCACGACCCCGCCGCCAAGCTCCGGCCGCTGAACCCGCAGCTGTCGACGAGGGAGTACCTCGTGCAGATGTGGGGCCGGCGCGACTTTGCCCTCGCGCTGCCGATGGAGGAGCTGCGGTCGACGCACAGCGCGACGTTCCTCGGCAACGTCTGGCACCTCGGCAACCCACTGCTGACATCGGCCGTCTACTACGTGATCTTCGGTCAGATCCTCGGCACGGACCGCGGCATCGACAACTACATCCTGTGGCTGATGATCGGCGTGTTCGCGTTCGGTCTGACGACGCGCTCGGTGCTCGGCGGCGCATCGGCGATCTCGTCCAACCAGGGGCTGATGCGGGCGGTGCGTTTCCCACGAGCCCTGCTACCGGTGTCGATCGTGTTCAGCAGGTTGCTGACGTTCGCGTTCGAGCTTTCCGTGATCGTCGTGGCCGCGATCGTGACAGGTGAGGGCATCTCGCAGCGCTGGTTGGCGCTGCCGGTCGTGATCGGGCTCCACACGGTGCTCAACTTGGGTGGTGCGTTCGTCGCCGCAAGGTTGAACGACTCTTTCCGTGACGTGCAGCAGATCATCCCGTTCGTGTTCCAGCTCGGT
>JALZNU010000162.1 GCA_030857495.1 Actinomycetota bacterium
TCACGTTCAAGGGTGGCGGTTTCTACAAGACCGACAGCCGGTCGTCGTCGCGCTCCAAGTCGACCAGCTCGACCGACGGAGCCTCGTCGTCCGAATCGTCGGCATCCTCGGGCTCGTCGTCGGACTCGTCGTCGGGCTCGTCGTCGGACTCGAGCAGCTCGAATTCGTCTGGCACGTCGGGCACGTCGTCGGGATCGTCCGACAAGGCCGCCTCCGGCGGCTCGGGCTCGTCCGGCAAGTCGGACAAGTCGGGTTCGTCCGGCTCGTCGACCGGGAACTGACAGCACGCCACCGCGTCGCTCGCGACGTGGGCATCGGTACGGTCGGCGTCATGGCGCACCTCGGCAACGTCGTCACGCGGCTGCGACGGGCGGTCGCTCGCCGGCCGACGCTGTTCTGGCTTCTCGTCGTGGTCGTCGCGAGCACCGGTGCGCTGGCCGCGGCGCAGGCCGTCGGTGCGCTCGAGGCAGAGCGCGAACGATGGGGCAAGCCCGTCGACGTCTTCGTCACCGAGCGGCCAGTCGACACCGGTACGCGACTCGCCGACGTCACACGGGTGCGCTCGATCCCGCTCGCGCTCGCCCCCGACTTTCCCGTCGCCGAATTGCAGCCGGGCGCCGTCGCGATGCATCCGCTCGGTGCCGGAGAGATCCTTTCGGCCGTTGACGTGTCGGGCACAGCCGGCGCCCGCGAGCTCGCTCCGAGCAGCTCGCAGATCGTCGCCATGATCGAAGCGGTGCCGAGTGGGGCGCGGATCGGTCAGCGTGGCGCGGTTGCGGCCGACGGCGTGGTGCTCACCACGGATGCGGTGGTCGTCGGCACGTTCGGCGAGGCGACGCTGCTCGCCGTTCGCAACGACGACGCCCCTGCGGTCGCAGCCGCAGCGGTGGAGTCGCGAGCGACGCTGCTCGTGGACTCCTGATCGGGTCGGTCAGCGCCAGCCGGCGGCGACGATCACGAGTACGGCGATGCCGAGCGCCACGCGATAGATGACGAAGGGGGTGAACGAACGGGTTTGCACGAAGCGGATCGTGCCCCACACGGCGAACCAGCCGGCCAGGCCCGACGTCACGACGCCGACGACCATTGGCAGGTGGAGGCCGTCGGGAATGCCTTCGGCGATGAGGCCCACCATCTTGAGCAGCACCGCGCCCGTCGTGACGGGGATCATCATCAGGAAGCTCAGGCGGGCGGCCGACTGGCGGTCGAAGCCGCGGAGACGGGCAGCGGTCATCGTGATGCCAGAGCGCGACGTGCCCGGGTTGAGCGCGATTGCCTGCGCCGCACCCACCAGCAGCGCGTCGCGGGCGGTGTACGACTCGACACGACGATGGCCGACGACGCGATCGGCGAGCGCAAGAACGAGGCCGAACACGATGAGCGAGACGGCGATGATCGTCGGCGTGCCCAATCGCTCGTCGATCTGACTCTCGAAAAGGGCCCCGACCGCCGCGGCAGGAATCGTCGACACGATGAGCAACCAGGCGAGCTTGCCGTCCTGGGTCGCCGGCCGCTCGCGTCGCACTAACAACGCAAGACCCTCGCGGACGTATCGCACGAGGTCGTGACGGAAGTACGCGATGGCGGCGAAGACGGTGCCGATGTGAAGAGCGACGTCGAAGGACTTCTCCACCGACTCCGACTCGAAGTCCTTCCACCCGAACAGCCAGGGCACGAGTAGGAGGTGGCCGCTCGACGAGATCGGCAGGAACTCGGAGAGGCCTTGTACGAGGCCGAGGACGATTGCGTGGGTGATCGGCACCCGGTCAGGTTCCCGACACGGTGACATCGCGGATGACGAGGCTCATCCCGGCGGCGTTGCTCGGCAGCCAGTCGATGTCGGACCCGATGGCGGCGACGTCGAGCAGCATCCGCTGCAGCGTCGAGGCGATGGTGAACTCGCGGACCGGCCCGGCGAGCGTGCCGCCCTTCACGAGAAGGCCGGAGGCGCCAGCCGAGAAGTCGCCGCTGACGGGGTTGACGCCGGAGTGCAGCCCGGTGACGGACTGGATCAGCACGCCGTCGTCGACCATCGCGATCAGCGCCTCCTGGTCGAGGTGGCCGGGGACGAGCGACAGTGCGATCGCGCCGGCGCCGGGCGTGCCGGCGAACCCGCCCCGCACCCCGTTGCCCGTCGGCGTCGCGCCGGCGCGCCGCGCCGAGTAGGTGGAGTGGCAGAACTGTTGCAGCATGCCGTCGGCGATGAGAACGTTGCGTCGCGTGGCGAGGCCCTCGCCGTCGGTCTCGCTGGCCGTGTACGCCTCTGCGTTCGTGGGGTCGTCGACGAGCGTCATGCCGGGGGCGGCGATCTGATCGCCGATGCGCTCACGGAACAGGCTGCGGCCCTTGACGACCGCCTCGCCCGAGAGCGTGCCGCCGATGAGCGACAAGAAGCTGGCCGTGACCATCGGATCGAGCACGATGTCGACGCGACCGCTGGGCGGCTTGGTGGCGCCGAGCAGGCGTGTCGCCCGCTCCACTGCGAGGGTCGCTGCCTTGTCGAGATCGATCTCGTCGGGACGCCGTCCGACCGAGTAGCCGTAGCCGCTCTGGGTCTCGTCGCCTTCGTCGGCGAGCGCCGAGACGGTGACGTAGCAACCGTTCTCCCGGCTCGTCGTGTCGACTCCCGTGCTCGTCGCCGTAGCCGTGATCGACCAGCCGTCTGCGTAGTTGGCGTCGTCGATGCGGATGCGCGGGTCGCCGGCGACCGTGAGGCGCTCGAGCTCCTTCGCCAGTTCGATCTTGTCCTCGGTTGCGAGCTCGGCGAGGTCGTCGGACCACAGCGCCTGCGGTGTCACTGCAACGCCGTCGGGCATTGCGAGCGCGGCGTGTTCGTCGACGGTGCCGTAGGCGACGTTGACGCGGGCTTCGGCGAGCACCTCCTCGATGGCGTCTGGCGCGAGCGTGCCGGCATAGGCGAAGCCCGTACGACCGTCGACGATGACGCGGATGCCGATGCCCTCGCTCTGCGCCGACACGAAGTGCTCGACATCACCCTTGTAGACGCGCACCTCGGTCTCGCCGCCCTGGGCGACATACGCCTCGACCTGCTCGCCGGGCCGTGCCCGAGAGATCACCGACGAGGCAAGTGAGGCAAGGAGGCGGGTCTGAACGTTGTCGAGAACATCAGCCACGAACGACTCCTTGGGGGGAGCGTGAGGGGGGCGCTCCGCGATCCCCCCTCACCGTGATGCGATCCGGCTTCGCCGGTCGCATCACAGCAACTGAGTGCGGCCGCAGGCCGCTCGACACCCCGGCGGAGCGAGGCGCAGCCGAGCGACGAGCGGGACTCGAATGAGCGGAGCGAGCCGCCGAAGGCGGTGACGCGAGCGAGTTCGAAACCCTCACGCCGCGGTGCCGCCGACGGTCAGCGCCGCGACGCGCAGTGTCGGCTGGCCGGTGCCGACGGGGACGCCCTGCCCGTCCTTGCCACAGGTGCCGGGCGAGCCCATGGCGAAGTCGGCGCCGAGCATGTCAATGTCGCGCAGTACCTGCGGTCCGTTGCCGATGAGGTTGCCCTCGCGCAGCGGCTCGGTGATGCGGCCGTTCTCGATTAGGTACGCCTCGGTCATGCCGAACACGAAGTCGCCCGTTGCCGTGTTGACGCTGCCACCGCCGAGCATCTTCACGTAGACGCCGTTGGCCGTGGTGGCGATGATGTCGTCGGGGTCGTCGTTGCCGGCGAGCACGAAGGTGTTGGTCATCCGTACCATCGGCAGGTGGCGGTAGCTCTGGCGGCGTCCGTTGCCGCTGGAGCGCCGTGCTTCCTTGCGCGCCCGCAACAGGTCCCACATGTAGTCAGTGAGGACGCCGTCCTCGATCAGCACGTTGCGCCGGGTCGGGTTGCCCTCGTCGTCGATGGCGAGCGTGCCCCACTCGTCGCCCATCGTTCCGTCGTCGACGAGCGTGACGAGCGGCGACGCAACGAGCTCGCCGACCTTGCCTGCGTAGACACTGGCGCCCTTGGCGATGTGATCGGCCTCGAGCCCGTGGCCGCACGCCTCGTGGAACAGCACGCCCCCGGTGCCCTTGGCGATGACGACCGGCATCGAACCCGACGGGGTCGGACGGGCACCGAGCTTCGTGATCGCCCGCTGCGCGGCGGTGGCCGCCATGTCGGCGACGTCGACCTGGTCGAACGCCTCGAAGCCGCCGGTGCGGCCGAACGACTCGTAGCCCGTCTGCATCCCGGAGTCACCGGAGGCGACGGTGCTGACGCGGAACAGGACACGGGTCTGCGTGTCCGTGACGAGGACACCGTCGGTGTTGGCGACGAGCACGTGCTTGCGGCTGTCTCCGTAACCCGCCGACACCTGGACGATCTCGCTGCCGGCGGCGCGGGCGGCCTCGTCGGCGCGGGCGAGCAGTGCGACCTTTCGATCCTTGCCGATGCCGTCGGGGATCATCACGGCCCGGTCACTGCTTGCCGACGGTGCGCCGAGCGCGGTGGCGCGTGCACCCGAACCCTTCCCGGCTGCGGCTGCGGCGACGCCCGCGGCGTGCAGCAACCCGTCGGCGGTGAGGTCGGCCGTGTGGGCGAACCCCGTGCGCTCGCCGGCGATGACGCGGATCCCGGCGCCGCGGTCGCGACCGCTCGTGAGCTGCTCGACCCTCCCGTCGTCGTAGCCGGCAGAGGTGGAGCGCTTGTCCTCGGCGTAGATCTCGGCGAAA
>JALZNU010000163.1 GCA_030857495.1 Actinomycetota bacterium
TCGACGCCGCAGACTTCTTCGTCGGCCCGCTGGAGTCGGCCCTCGAGCCCGACGAGGTCGCCATCGCTGCGACGTTTCCGCACCCGCCCCCTCGGTCCGGGTCGTCGTGGGCCGAGATCGCGCGCCGCCACGGCGACTACGGTCTCGTCGGGGTGGGGGCACTCGTGGTGCTCGACGAGGGAGGCTGTGTGGCCGGCGCATCGGCGTGCCTCATCAGCGTAGGAGGCACCCCGGTGCTGGTCGACGTCACCGCCGCCGGCAGAGGTGCGACGTACGACGCCGTCGACTGGAGGGTTGCGGTCGACCTCGTCGACGACGCCATCGACCCTGACGGCGATATCCACGCCACCGCCGACTATCGCCGGCAGCTGTCCCGGGTGCTGACGATGCGGGCGCTGGTGCAGGCGACCGGTGACGCGGTCGCGAGGTCCGTCGCATGACGACGCCTACCGATCCCGCGAGCGGAGAGGCGCTCCACGACGTCACCTTGACGGTCAACAAGATCCCGCACCGGGTCAGTGTCCCGGCGCGCCGGTTGTTGTCCGACGCCATTCGCCACGATCTTCGGCTGACGGGCACGCACGTCGGCTGCGAGCACGGCGTGTGCGGCGCGTGCACCGTGCTCGTCGACGGCCGGCCGATCCGCTCCTGCCTCGTCTTCGCCGTCTCTGTCGACGGCGCCTCGATCACGACCACCGAGGGCTGCCTCGAGCCTGACGGCACGCTCGGCCACGTCCAGCAGGCGTTCCAGGACTGTCACGCGTTGCAGTGCGGCTTCTGCACTCCCGGTTTCATCACGACCATCACGGCGTACCTCGAGGATCATCCGGACCCGACCGATGACGAGGCGCGGGAGGCCATCGGCGGCAACCTGTGCCGGTGCACCGGCTACCAGAACATCGTGGCCGCAGTCGTTCGTGCTGCCGAGATCCGACACGAGCGGGCCGGGTCGTGACCACCAGGATGTTCGGCCAACGGGTGCCGCGGGTCGAGGATCCGCGGTTGCTGAGCGGCCAGGGGCGCTACCTCGACGACCTCGGACACGACGCGCTCGCTGTCGCGTTCGTCCGAAGCCCGCACGCACATGCCCGCATCGTCGACATCGACGTGTCGGCAGCCCTCGACGTCGAGGGGCTGGTGGCGATCTACACGTATGACGACCTCGACGGCCGCACGATGGAACCGCTGCCGCTGCTGATCCCCCATCCCACGCTCACCCACGGTCGGACGCCGTACGCGCTGGCCAAGGACGAGGTCAACCACGTGGGCGAGGCAGTCGTCATGGTGGTCGCCAGCGACCGCTACGTCGCCGAGGACGCCGTCGGGCTGATCCAGGTGGAGTACGAGCTCCTGCCGGTCGTCGTCGGCATCGCCAGAGCGCGCGACGGGGGCGACCTGGTGCACACCGACGTGCCACGCAACGTCGCCGCCACGATGGTCCAGGAGGTCGGTGACGCCGCCGCGATGATCGCGTCCGCCGCGCGGCGAGCCTCGTTGTCGTTGTCGATCGAGCGCAGCGCCTCGATGCCGATGGAGGGCAAGGGCGTGCTGGCCCGCTGGGACGCCGACGACGAGTCGCTGCTGGTGCACACGTCCACGCAGACGTCGACGTCGGTGCGGCAGGCGATCGCCGCCAAGCTGTCGCTTCCGGTCGACCGGGTCGAGGTCGTCACCCCCGACGTCGGTGGAGGGTTCGGCGTCAAGATCGTGCACCCGTGGCCGGAGGAGATCCTGGTGCCGTGGGCCGCACTGCGACTCGGCCAGCCGGTGAAGTGGGTCGAGGACCGTCGCGAGCACTTCGTCTCGTCTGCGCACGAACGCGGTCAGCTGCACGAGGTCGAGTTCGGCTACGACGACGACGGTCGTCTCTGCGGCCTGTCGGTCCGTTTCTGGCACGACAACGGCGCCTACACGCCGTACGGCCTCATCGTCCCGATCATCACCTCCACCCAGCTGCTCGGCCCCTACAAGCCGGGGGCCTATCGCGTCGAGTTCCAGAGCCTCTACACCAACACCGTCATCGTGACGCCCTACCGCGGTGCCGGTCGCCCCCAGGGCTGCTTCGTGATGGAGCGCGTCATGGACGCCATCGCCGCCGACCTCGGGATCGACCGCACGGTGGTCCGTGAGCGGAACTTCATCCAGCCCGAGGAGATGCCCTTCGACCACGGGCTGATCTTCCAGGACGGCCGACCGCTCATCTACGACTCGGGGGACTTCCCTGCCTCGCTGGCAAAGCTCAAGGCACTCGTCGGATGGGACGGCTTCGACAGCATCCGCGCCGCGGCGCGTGCCGAGGGGCGGCAGGTCGGGATCGGGGTCGCCTGCTACGTGGAGGGCACCGGTGTCGGTCCGTACGAGGGCGGCCATCTGCGCATCGAGACGGACGGCTCGGTCGTGGTCTCGACCGGACTCACCAGCCAAGGACAGGGTCACCAGACCATGCTCGCCCAGATCGTCGCCGACGAGCTCGGCGTGGGGATGGACCGCATCCGGGTCACCACGGGCGACACCCGCAGGTTCAAGTACGCCGTCGGGACGTTCGCGTCCCGGACGGCGGTCATGTCCGGCAGCGCGGTGGCGCTCACCGCCCGGAAGGTCCGCGCCAAGGCGCTGCGGATCGCCGCCCACGCGCTGGAGGCGGCCGTGGACGATCTCGAGATCGTCGACGGCCACGTGCAGGTGAAGGGCTCACCTGGCTCGCAGATCGACCTCGGAGCAGTCGCCGTCCTGTCCAACCCGCTGCGCTACGCCTTCGACGCCGCGGCCGCCCGGGCAACCCAGTTCGTGGGGCCGGCTGACCCCAACCTGCCGCCGGTGGCCGACGACGACGCGCCTGGGCTCGAGGGCACCGGCTACTACTCGCCGCTGCGCTCGACGTTCGCCAACGGCATGCACGCGGTCGTCGTCGAGACTGACCCGCTCACGGCCGAGATCAGGATTCTGCGCTACTGCGTCGTGCATGACTGCGGCACGGTGATCAACCCGATGATCGTCGAGGGCCAGGTGCACGGAGGGGTCGCCCAAGGGGTCGGTGGCGCGCTGTACGAGCGGATGGAGTACGACGACGCCGGTCAGCTGCTCAACGCGTCGTACATGGACTTCCTGATGCCCTACGCGAGCGAGGTCCCGCACATCGAGATCGACCACCTGGAGACGCCGTCACCGCTCAACCCGCTCGGGGTGAAGGGAGCCGGAGAGGCCGGTGTCATCCCCGGCTCCGCCGCGATCGCCTCGGCCATCGAGGACGCCGAGGGGTTCGCGATCACCGCCATGCCCATCTCGCCGAGCGAGCTCTTCGACCTACGCCGTCGCCACGCCGGACAGTGAGGCTCGGCGCATCCGTCCCCCCACCCCGCAATTGCGGGAACCTGCATGCCATTACCGGCGGGTCGCGCTGCACCTTCCCGCAATTCCGGGGCGGGAGGGGAGGAGGGGGAGCGTGGTCAGCGCTTGCGCGCGGGGGCCGGCGGAGGGGTCTCGTCAGCGCGGAGATCGTCCTCGTCCTGCTGTTCCTCGATCTTTCGCTTGACGCGGCCGAGACCGGGGACGGCCCCGAGCATCTCGTTGAGCTCCTTCGACACGTCAAGGAGGTCGCGCAGGTCAGGTGCCACCGTGCCGAACGTGTCGAGGATCGGCACGATGTCGTCGCGGAGCTTGTCGACCAGATCGGGCAGCAGGTCGAGCATCGCGACGATCGCGGCCACCTCGTCGGGGTCCGTCGTCTCCGCCAGGCGTTCGAGGATGGGCTGCAGTCGCAGCAGGGCGGGCTCGAACTGCTCGAGCTGCTCGACCAAGGGTCCGGCTCTGGCCGTCAGGTCGGCCGCCCGGGCGACCACGGCCTCCGTCTGCTCGACAACGGCGGCCGCGCGCTGCTGGGTCTGCTCGATGCCGAAGACCACGGCCTGCACCCGTACGACGATCTGCTCGACCTCGGCCACGACCACTCCGACGCGAGGCAGGAGTGACATCGCGTGCTCGACGGCGTCCAGCCCCTTGCCGGCGGCACCGAACAGGGCAGAGGGTCCAGGAAAGGGCAACGGCATACAGTCAGCCTAGTGATGCGTCACCCTGGCTCATCGGGTCGCCTGTGGCGGCCACCTCGGCCACACGCCACGGAGGGCAGATGAAGGTCACCGACACGGCCACGTTGCATGCCTCGCGCGACAGGGTCTGGGCGGCGCTCAACGACCCCGCGGTGCTGGTGCGGACCATCCCTGGGTGTCAACGGCTGGAGGCCATCGGCGAGGACGCCTACCGGATGACACTCACCGCCGGAGTCGCCTCGATCAAGGGGGTCTACACGGGTGAGGTGCGGCTGACCGAGCAGCACCCGCTCGACACGTTCGTGCTGAAGGCTGCCGGCGCCGGAAGCCCAGGGACGGTGGGGGCCGATGTGCTCGTCACGCTCGCCGAGTCCGGCGACACGACGACGTTGACGTACGCCGCAGACGCCGTCGTCGGCGGCATGATCGGCGGAGTCGGCCAGCGGATGCTCACCAGCGTCGCGAAGAAGACGGCAGGTGAGTTCTTCACCGCCGTCGACGACCTCCTGACGGGGAGGTCGCCAGCTGCCACGGCCTCCGCACCGGACGCAGTGGTCGATGCACGGGCAGCGGCGTCTGCTGCCACTCCGGGGGCGACCGCCGGAG
>JALZNU010000164.1 GCA_030857495.1 Actinomycetota bacterium
ATGGCTGACGGAGCGGGCGTGGCTGGCGCACTGCGTCACGCCGGACGCCGACGAGGTGCGGCGGCTCGGCGCGGCGGGCGTCGGCGTCGCGCACTGCCCGTCGAGCAACATGATCCTCGCTTCGGGGGTGGCTCCGGTCGTCGACCTGCTGGCAGCGGGCGCACACGTCGGCCTCGGTGTCGACGGCTCGTCGTCGTCGGACGCGGCGTCGCTGTGGATGGAGGCGCGCCAGGCGATGTTGGTCGGCACGCTGCGCAGTGGCGCCGGCGCGATGACGGCCCGCACGGCGCTCGAGATCGCCACGCTCGGTGGGGCGGCGTGTCTCGGGCGCACGGGCGAGCTCGGCACGCTCGCCGTGGGAGCCGTCGCCGACGTCGCTGTGTGGCCGCTCACCGGCCCGGCGTTCGCCGGTCCACTTTCTGATCCGGTGGAGGCGCTGTTGCGGTGCGGTCCGGCCCGGGCTCGCCACACGGTGGTCGCCGGCCGTCCCGTCGTCCTCGACGGCGAACTCGTCTCACCCGACGTGGAGGCGATGCTCACCCGCCACCGCGCAGCCTCCCTCCGCCTGTGTCAGCGATAACACGCGGCGCCGGCGGACACCGCTGACGAGGGGGCGTCAGCTGGCGGTGCGAGGAGGCACCGTGTCGAACATCGGGCCCTCGGTGCGCGAGCGCTTCAGCTCGTAGAAGTAGGGCAGCCGGGCGAGCGCGACGGCGCCTTCGAACGCCGTGATGGCCTCCTCGCCGGTCGGGACCTGAGAGATCACGGGACCGAAGAACGCCGTACCGTCGACGTGCAGCACGGGTGTGCCGACCTCGTCGCCCACCGGATCCATGCCGGCGTGGTGCGATGCCTTCAGTGCGTCGTCGTGGTCGGTCGAGTCAGCGGCATCGGCCAGCTCCTCGGGTAGCCCGACCTCCGCGAGCGCCTCGATGATGGTCGCCCGGTCGAGGTCCTTCTCCTCTTGGTGACGGCGCCAGCCGAGTGCGCTGTACAGCGGCTCGACGACCTCGTCGCCGTGCTGCTCCTGCGCCGCCGTCAGCACACGCACGGGTCCCCAACCCTTGGCCATCAGCTCTTTGTACTCCTCTGGCAGACCGTCACGATCGCCGTTGAGCACGGTGAGCGACATCACGTGCCAGCCGAGATCGATCGGACGAGCCTTCGCCACCTCGAGGATCCAGCGCGACGTCAGCCATGCCCACGGACACAGTGGATCGACCCAGATGTCGACGCGCGGGTTGGTCGTGTCGTCGTTGCCGCTCATGCGGGCAGCCTACGGTCCTGCGCCCCACCACCGTCTGGGCGGGATTCGTCCCATTCCACGGTCTGGGTGGGATCTCTTCCAGCAGTTGAAAGTGAACCCGCCCAGACGGTCGCGGACGGCGGCGCCGGCCGATGGACTCCTCATCGATGACGGGATCCACTTCACCGATGCGGGCAACGCAGCGTTCGCCTCGCTCGTCGCCGCCGGCGCAGGCGTCAGATCACAGGCCCGGACGGAGGAGGAGGTGTCCAGCGGCCGACCCTCCGGCCGATGGGAAGGAGGCGGTGATGGCGGATGCGGTCACCGAAGAACTGCTCGTGACGGTCCTCCTCCTCGATCATCGCCACGAGCTGCTCGGCGTAGTGCTCGCGGCCGCATGCCAGCGCATGTTCGCGAGCGTCGGCGTACTGCAGCACGTTGGCCGCCTCGAGCCGTCCTGCTGCGTACATCGGCCCGAAGTAGCCACCGACGAAGCACAGCCCGCCAAAGAATCGCCCGATGGTCCACATCACGGCCTCACGCCATCGCTGTGGCCGCGCGCCGAGCTCGTCGAGCATCTCGCCGACGAGGTTGCGGTGGTGCCACTCGGCGCCCTCGATGCGGCGAATCTCGGCGCGGTCGGACATCCGCTGGGCTCGCCACAACGAGCGCCAGTGCCCGCGATAGGCGTACGCCGCGGCGAGCTCGCCCGAGTACGCAGCCTGGAGCACGCGGATCAGCTCGGCGCGGCTCGTGGCGACCGTGTCCTGCACGGAACCATTGTGCTCCGCTCGCGCGCCGATCGTCGATCGGCTGGGCTACGTCAGCGACCCCAGCGGCTCTGACCGAAGCGATAGCCGACCGAGCGCACGGTGTGGATCAGTCCGGCGCGCTCCTCGCCGAACTTGGCGCGCAGGCGCCGGATGTGGACGTCGACGGTGCGGGCGCCGCCGTAGTACTCGTAACCCCACACCCGAGACAGCAGCATCTCGCGCGTGAACACCTTGCCGGGGTTCTGGGCAAGGAACTTCAGCAGCTCGTACTCCATGTACGTGAGATCGAGCGGACGTCCGGCGATCGTGGCCTGGTAGGTCTCGACGTTGAGCGTCAGGTCGTCGTACTGGATCGTCTCGGGCTGGGTGCCGCCACCGACCTGCCACACGAGGTGTGCGAGGCGTGCCTCCAGCTCCGCGGGGTGGAACGGTGTGATGCAAAAATCGTCGAAGAGCTCGTCGCGCAGCGACAGGTCGGCCAGCTGGCCTCCGCTCAGCAGCACGAGCACTGGCAGCGGGCTCGATCGGTCACGAGCGATGGCACGGGCGAACACCCACGCCCGCTCTTGGTCGTTCGTGCAGTCGACGACGGCGCCGCTCCATGCCTCGGTGTGGTCCATCTCGGCGAGCTCGTGCTCGTTGACGACGGACTTCCATGTGTAGCCACCGAGGTCGAGCGTGCGTGCCAGGTCCGGGGCGACGGGCTCACCGAACACCGCGATCCAGCGTCGGCCGCCGGCATCGGGACGGTCGCGGGGCTCGCTCACCGTCACAGGGTCCCGAGGTAGCGATCGCGCTCGAACGCCGACACGTGGGTCTTGTACTCGCGCCATTCCTGGCGCTTGTTGCGCAGGAACCACTCGAAGATGTGGTCGCCGAGCACGTCGGCAACGAGCGACGAGTCCTCCATCGCCGTCAGCGCATCGTTGAGCGACTGCGGCAGCTGCGCGATGCCGAGCTTGGCGAGCACGTCCTCGCCGATCTCGAACATGTTGCTGTCCGCCTCTGCGGGCAGTTCGTAGCCCTCGGCGATGCCGCGTCGTCCTGCGGCGAGCATCAGGCTGAAGGCGAGATACGGGTTGCAGGCGGGGTCGGGGGAGCGGAACTCGAGCCTCGTCGCCATCGGGTTCCCACGCTTCGCGATCGGCACTCGGATCAGCCCGCTGCGGTTGTTGCGTGCCCACGAGATGTGCACGGGCGCCTCGAACCCCGGCACGAGGCGCTTGTAGCTGTTGACCGTCTGGTTCGTGACGGCGGTGATCTCGGCGGCGTGACGCAACAGACCCGCCATGAACGACTTGGCCGTCGACGACAGGTGGTAGTCGTCGTCGGCGTCGTAGAAGGCGTTGGTGTCGCCGCGGAACAGCGACATGTGCGTGTGCATGCCGGACCCCTGGACCCGCTCGAGCGGCTTCGGCATGAACGTCGCGTGCACACCGGACTGCGCGGCGACCTCCTTCACGGCAAGACGGAACGTCATCACGCTGTCGGCCATGGTGAGGGCGTCCGTGTGGCGGAGGTCGATCTCCTGCTGGCTGGGGGCGTCCTCGTGGAACGAGTACTCGACCGGGATGCCGAGTGCCTCGAGCGTGCGGATCGTGCGCTTTCGCAGGTTGCCCGTCGCGTCGGACGTGGTGAGATCGAAGAAGCCGGCGTGGTCGAGCGGCTGAGGAGCCTCACCTGGCACTGGTGGATCGAAGTAGAAGAACTCGATGTCGGGTGCGACGTAGAAGGTGTAGCCGTCGGCGTGAGCGGATTCGATCTGGCGACGCAGCACCTGTCGCGGGTCGCCCTCGAAGGGCGCCCCTTCGAGGTCGAAGATGTCGCAGAACACGCGCGCCTCGGGGGCGTCGTGCTCGCTCCACGGCAGGATCTCGAACGTGTCCGGGTCGGGGACGGCGAGCACGTCGGCCTCCTGCACCCTGGAGAACCCGTCGATCGTCGAGCCGTCGAACGTCATCCCGTCCTCGAGCGCGTTCTCGAGCTCGGCGGGGCTGATGGCGAAGCTCTTCAGGCTGCCGAGCACGTCGGTGAACCACAGCCGGATCAGCCGGACACCGCGCTCCTCCACGCCGCGCAAGACGTATTCGCGCTGACGTACGGCGTCGAGCATGTTGCTCACCCTCTCAGTGTGGTGTGGTGCGCACGAGCCCGGCAACCGCGCCGCGGGGGGCGAGGCGCCGTTGCCGGCTCCTGTGGGGCCCGCGCCCCGGCGCGTGCTGGGCGATCAGCGTGTCGCGGCTGCCCGCTTGCGGCCGGTCGACTTCTTTCCCGCCGGCTTCGACCCGCTCTCGATGTCGCTGCAGATGGTCTCGACCATCAGTCGCGTGACGACGTATGGGTCCATGTTGGCGTTGGGGCGACGGTCCTCGAGGTAGCCCTTGCCGTCCTGGTGGACCTGCCACGGGATGCGGATCGACGCACCGCGGTCGGACACGCCGTAGGAGAACTTGTTCCACGGTGCAGTCTCGTGGTGACCTGTCAGGCGGTCCTCGATGCCGTGCCCGTAGTGCGTGACGTGCCCTTCGATATTGCGGCCGAGCGCCTTGCAGGCGTTCTCGATGTACGGGTAGCCGCCGTCGAGCCGCATCTCGATGGTGGAGAAGTTCGTGTG
>JALZNU010000165.1 GCA_030857495.1 Actinomycetota bacterium
GCCGTGGACCGGGAGCGGTCGTACAGGTCAGAAGAGGCGGAGGTCGTCGGGGGCCATGCCGCGGAGGGTGTCGTAGTCGACCTCGACGCAGCGGTAGCCGCGTGCTTCGGCGAGGATACGCGCCTGCGGCTTGACCCGCTGGGCTACGAACACGCCGCGCACGAGGCCGAGCGACGAGTCGAGCGAAAGCCGCTCGACGTACCGGGTGAGCTGTTCGACACCGTCAATCTCGCCGCGCCGTTTCACCTCGACGGCGACCACGGTGCCGTCGGCGTCACGGCAGACGAGGTCGACCGGTCCGATCGCCGTCGGGTACTCCCGCCGGACGAGCACGAGCCCGTCCTCGATCGCCTCGGGCGACGAGGCGAGCAGCTCTTGGAGATGCGCCTCGACGCCGTCCTTCGTCAGCCCGGGATCGATGCCCATCGGGTGCGACGAGTCCGACAGCACCTCGTACAAGGTGATCACGAGCCGTTCACCCTTCGGGTTGGTGACCTCCCAAGAGCCCTCCTGCTCGGCGAGCCGGTTCGGGGCGTTCATCCAGTTGAGCGGCTTGTAGGCGCCGCCGTCGGCGTGGATCGCCACGCATCCGTCGGCCTTCACCATGATCAGCCGCGTCGCCTCCGGGAGGTGGGCGGCCAAGCGCCCCGTGTATTCCACCGAGCAGCGGGCGATCACGAGGCGCATCGCCGACAGTCTCTCAGCGGCGACCGATGCGACCCTGCATCCGCCGCTGGATCAGTCGGCGCCGCTCTTGCAGCTCGCGGTAGGTCAGCCGCTCGACCTCCGCATCGACGCCGAACCCGGCCTTGACGCTGGTCAAGTCGAGTGCCAGGCCGGTGGGATCGATGCCGAGCTCGGTGCCGAGCTGCGCGCCATGGCGGGCGGTGAACGTCAGCGAGATGTGCGAGATCTCGGCGAGCAGGTCGAGATCGGGGGCGAGCGTGGCGATCGCGCCGTCGAGGAACATCAGGTTCTTGACGTACAGCATCAGCTCCTTCGGCACCTTGGCGCCGTACGCGAGCAACGCCTTCACGAGTCGCTGCACCTCGGCGACGAGCTGCTCTCCCGTGAGCGTCGTCGGATCGATGGCCGGACGGTCGAGCCCGAGATCCGAGATGACGGCATCGAGGTCGGTGTCGGCCGGCAGCGCCCCCAGATCGCGCAGTGCCGCCACTTGTCCTCGCACGTCGTTGGTCGCCGCCGACACCATGAGCCGCATGAAGGCCATGCGGCGGGCATCGGACAGCCTCCCGATGATGCCGAAGTCGAGCAGCGCCGTGCGGCCGTCGGCGAGCACGAACAGGTTGCCGCCGTGCAGGTCGCCGTGAAAGACGCCGTGGATCAGCGCCCCCTCCATGAAGGCGACCATGCCGTTGCGGATCACCTCCTCGGTGTCGATGCCGGCGCTCTGCATGCCCTTGACATCGTCGAACTTGAAGCCCGAAAGTCGCTCCATGACGAGCACGCGGCGGGTGACGAGCGTCGGATGCGGTCGCGGCACGACGTAGCGATCGAGACCCAGGCTGCGCAGCACCCCGGCGAGCTCGACCATGTTGGCCGCCTCGATGCGGAAATCGAGCTCTTCGACGATCGTCTCGGCGAACAGCTCGACGAGCGCCGGAGGGTTGGCGAGTGACGCGATGTTGATGCGGCCGACGAGGCGGGGCGCGAGCCAGGCCATGACGCGCAGGTCGTCGCGGACGCGTCGGGCGACCGTCGGCCGCTGCACCTTGACGACGACCGACTCGCCGCTGTGGAGCACGGCGGCGTGGACCTGGGCGATCGAGGCCGCCGCCAGCGGCACCTCGTCGAAGGAGGAGAACACGTCGTCGAGACGCTGGCCGAGATCCTCCTCGACGGTGCGCCGCACCGTGTCGATCGTCTCGGACGGCACCTGGTCGCGACACAGCCGGAACTCGCCGACGAGCTCGGGAGGGAACAGGCCCTCGCCGGCGGAGATGATCTGCGCCAACTTGATGTACGTCGGTCCGAGCGCCTCGGCGGCGAGGCGAAGGCGCCGCGACAGGTCGGCGAGCGACGCCGCCGCGTCGTCGTCGAAGCGGCCGAGCCGTTTGCGCCACTGCCATGCGGCGAGCGCGCTGCCGAGTCGTCCGGCGACGACGGCGCCACGCCCGCCCGGCGGCAGTCGTGACGGCCGGGTCACGGAGCGCATCTCGTCGAGCGCTTCGGCGCGGAGGCGAGGTGCGTCAGGCAGCCAGGAGATGCGATCCCTCACGAGCACCCAGGGGCCGTCGGTGGTGAACATGCCCCAGTCGTCGGATTCGTGCACGTTCCCCATCATGGCCAATGCTGACCCGATGCACACCGCGACGACCGGGCCGCTCGACGGGGTGCGGATCGTCGAGCTGGGGATCTGGGTCGCCGCGCCCGCTGCGGCGGGCATCTGCGCCGACTGGGGCGCCGACGTGATCAAGGTCGAGGCGCCCGGTGGTGATCCGCAACGCTCGATCTTCGGGGCGATCGGCGTGCGCGACCAGGTCGGCGTGCCGCCGTTCGAGGTCGACAACCGGGGCAAGCGATCCGTGGTGCTCGACCTGCACAGCGACGAAGGCACGGCGGCGATGGAGCGGCTCCTCGGTGAGGCCGACGTGTTCGTCACGAACCTCCGCACGGCGGCGCTGCGCAGGCTCGGTCTCGACCACGAGGC
This sequence comes from Actinomycetota bacterium, assembly GCA_030857495.1. Lineage (GTDB taxonomy): Bacteria > Actinomycetota > Acidimicrobiia > Acidimicrobiales > Ilumatobacteraceae > JACDHN01. The sequence goes on from JALZNU010000165.1 coordinate 2,672, forward strand.
GGTGCTCGCGCGTGATCCTGGGCTCGTCTACGCCTCGATCACCGGCTACGGCCTCGAGGGCCCGGATGCCGACCGTCCCGGCTACGACGTCGGCGCGTTCTACGCCAGGTCCGGCGTCGCCGACACGATCGTTCCCGACGGCGAGTACCCACCCATCCTGCGCAGTGGCTTCGGCGACCACGTGACCGGCCTCTCGCTCGTCGCCGGTATCACCGCCAAGCTGTTCGAGCGCACGACGACCGGCAAGGGTGGGCTCGTCACCACGAGCCTGCTGCGCAACGGCGCCTACGCGCTGGCGTGGGACATCGGCATCCAGCTGCGGTTCGGGCGGCGCGAGGAGACGCGCGATCGCCATCACTCGGGCGCGCCGCTCGTCAACTGCTACCACAGCGCCGACGGCCGCGGCTTCTGGCTGCTCTGCGTCGAGGCTGATCGGCACTGGCCGAAGCTGCTCGCCGCGATCGGCCGAGCCGACCTCGCAGACGACGAGCGGTTCAATTCTGCGCGCACACGCCGCCGTAACAGTGCGGCATTGATCGAAGTGCTCGATGCCGAGTTCGGGCGGGCATCGTTCGACGAGCTCACGGCCCGCTTCGACGAGGCCGACGTGTGGTGGGCACCGATCAACTCGATCCCCGACGTCATCGCCGACCCTCAGGCCCGAGCCGCTGGCGTGTTCGTCGACATGGTGCCCGGTGCGGACGGCGATCCCTACGAAGCCGTCAACTCGCCCGTCGACTTCGGCGGTTACGAGTTCACACCGGGTGCCGTGCCGGCGCTCGGCGCCGACGAGCCACGATTCCGCTCGCGCGGCGCGCCCGGCTAACCGGGTTGAGGAACGGCGCGGCTCAGCCGTCGTCGGACAATTTGTCGGAGCTCGCAGCTGTCGTGTGTGTCGGTCATGTGGCCCACCATGCGCCTCGAAGTGGTCAGCCTGTGACCACTTCAGCGTGACCGCTCAGGGATTCTCATCGCGATCGCACGCCAGAGTTGGCACGCGATCGCGATGAGAACGGTGCGCGTCGGCACGCGGATGCCATGATGTCTCCGCCGTGAATCGAGAACGCAACCCCCTTGGCTTCCGCCTCGTCACCGCGTTCATCGCCGGGTTCGTCGGGCTGACGCTCGAGATCGCCTACACGCGGGTGATCTCGTTCAAGCTCTTCTACTACTACACGTACTTCGTCATCGGGCTCGCCCTGCTCGGGCTCGGCGCCGCCAGCGCCGTCACGTCGTTGTCGCCGCGCCTGCGGTCGATGTCGACGATGCGGCTCGTGCAGTGGATCGCGCCCCCGAGCGCCGTCGCCGGCCTCGTCGGCTACGCCGTCGTCGCTCGGATGCCGACGCGAACGGGGCTCATCTGGACGGGCACGGGCACCACACCGCTCGCCCAGCTCCTGCGGCTGATCGTGCTGTCCGTGTCGCTCACGGCGGTGTTCTTCGGGGTCGGACTGCTGCTCGCGACGCTGATCGTCGCCGAGGTGCGTCACGTGCGCCGGCTCTACTTCTGGGACCTGACGGGCGCCGCGCTCGGCTGCCTTGTCGCCGTCCCGCTCCAGGCGACGGTCGGCCCGCCGACGATGATCCTCGGATCGATTGTCGTGTTCGGGGCACTCGGCGCGGTGCCGACCGTGCTCGAGCGCACCGGCCGCGCGCCGAGCGAGGCGAAGCCCGACAAGGACGGATCGCGCACCCGAGCGCGCGATCTCGCCACGCTCGGCACGGTCGTGGTGGTCGTCCTTGGTGCGGTGCTCGCCGGGCAGCTCAAGATCCGGACCGACGACTCGAAGACGATCCGCGACAGCGACCCGATCGAGGCCGGCGGGTGGGGACCGGTTTTCCGGGTCGACGCCGTGCCGTTCGGCGACGTCTACCTCGTCTCTCACGACGGGCTGCTCGGGTCCTCGGTGTACAGCTACGACGGGACGCGGGCGACCACGGCAC
>JALZNU010000166.1 GCA_030857495.1 Actinomycetota bacterium
ACCGCTGGAAGGGCGTGCGCCCCCAGACCCGTGGTGTCGCCATGAACCCGGTCGACCACCCGCTCGGTGGTGGCGAGGGCCGCACGTCGGGCGGACGCCCGGCCGTGTCGCCGTGGGGCCAGCCGGAGGGCCGCACCCGCAGCCGCAACAAGTCGTCGCAGAAGTTGATCGTCCGTCGCCGCCGCAGTGGCAAGGGCCGCAGGTAAGGCAGAAGGGTAAGCCGCATGAGTCGCAGTCTGAAGAAGGGCCCGTTCGTGGACGAGCACCTGCTCAAGAAGATCGATGCCCAGAACGAGAAGGGCGAGCGCCGCGTCCTCAAGACGTGGTCGCGCCGTTCGACGATCATCCCCGACATGGTCGGCCACACCATCGCCGTCCACGACGGGCGCAAGCACGTCCCCGTGTACATCACCGAATCGATGGTCGGCCACAAGCTCGGCGAGTTCAGCCCGAGCCGCACGTTCCGCTACCACGCCGGCCAGGAGAAGAACACTCGCGGAGGTCGTCGCTAATGACCGGTCCGAAGCTCAACGAGCGCGCCATGGTCGCCGGCGAGCGCTCCGGCACGAAGGCGACGGCGAAGTATGTCCGTACGTCGGCCTCGAAGGCCCGGGTCGTGCTCGACCTGATCCGCGGGCTCGACGTCCGCCGCGCCAGCGAGGTGCTGCGCTTCTCCGAGCGCGGCATCTCCCACGACATCGCCAAGGTGCTGCAGAGCGCGGTCGCCAACGCCGTGCACAACGAGGCCCAGGACCCCGACGAGCTGTTCGTCATCGCCTGCTACGCCGACGAGGGCCCCACGATGCGCCGCTTCCGTCCGCGAGCCCGCGGTCGAGCGACTCGCATCCGCAAGCGCAGCTGTCACATCACGGTGATCGTCGCCCGCATGAGCGACGATCGCATCGAGGTGCTCAACGCCCGCGACACCGCCCGCGGTGGCGCCGCCGGTCGCGGCGGCAGCGCCCAGTCTCGCCGTGACCGCGTCGAGCGCTCCCGCCAGCGTGCCGCCGGCCTGCGCGACGGTCAGCCCGCCGAGACGACCGTCGCCGACGAGGCCGTCACCGAGGACCTCGAGGCCAAGGCAGACGACCTCGAGGCCAAGGTCGAGGAACTCGAAGCGCTCGCCGACACCCTCGAAGCCGACCAGGACACACCTGCCGAGGGAAGCGCCAGCGACGAGGCAGACGCGGCGCGAGGAGGAAGCGAAGCGGACGACGAGCCCGCCACCAGCACCGACGAGTCCGCCATCCCGCATGGCGCGGTCGAGGCGCCGGAGGACGGATCGGTGCCGGAGGGCTACGAGATCAAGGGCAACGCGACGTCGCTGAAGTACCACCCGCCGGGGAGCCGCTACTACGACATCACTCAGGCAGAGCTGTACTTCGACACCCCGGAGAACGCAGAGGCCGCAGGCTACGAAGCCCCGGCAGGCACCCCCTCCGTCGAGGAAACCGAGAGCGAGACCGAGATCGATACCGAAGACGAGACCGAGACTGACGAGGAGGACAAGTAGTCATGGGCCAGAAGATCCATCCCTACGGCTACCGCCTCGGGGTCATCACCGACTGGAAGAGCCGCTGGTTCAGCGAGCGTCTGTACAAGGCGTACCTCACGGAGGACTGGAAGATCCGTGAGTCCATCATGCGCCGCCTCGAGTCGGCGGCGATCAGCCGCATCGAGATCGAGCGCACCCGTGACAAGGTGCGCGTCGACGTCCACACGGCGCGGCCCGGCATCGTCATCGGACGCCGTGGCGTGCAGGCCGACGAGCTGCGCGGGATGATCACGAAGATCACCGGCAACCCGAAGGTGCAGCTCAACATCGTCGAGATCAAGGCGCCCGAGCTCGACGCCGCGCTCGTCGCGCAGGGTGTCGCCGACCAGCTCGCCAATCGCATTGCCTTCCGCAGGGCGATGAAGCGGGCGGTGCAGAACGCGCAGCGCGCCGGTGCCCAGGGCATCCGCGTGCAGTGCTCGGGCCGCCTCGGTGGCGCCGAGATGTGCCGCACCGAGTGGTACCGCGAAGGCCAGGTGCCGCTGCACACGCTGCGCGCCGACGTCGACTACGGCTTCCGCGAGGCCAAGACCACGTCTGGTCGCGTCGGTGTCAAGGTCTGGCTGTACAAGGGCGAGATCCTGCCGTACAAGCAGGCGAGCGAGGACAAGATCGCTCGCGAGGCGGCAATGGCCGTCGGCGAGACGTCGGGCCACATGTCCGACGAGTCGCCGCGCCGGGTCGTGTCGTCGGCGGGCCGTCCGAAGGCGGACGAGCCGGCACCGGAGGCGCAGCCGTTGGTCAAAGCGGCCGATCCCGAGTTCGAGAAGCTGCTCGACGAGGAAGAGGACATTGCCCGCCGCACCCACGACGGCCGTGAGACCCCGCACTTCCGGGGCGAGGACTGAGGGGAGACCACCACCATGATGATGCCCCGCAAGGTCGCACACCGAAAGCACCATCGCGGCCGCACGCGCGGCATGGCGAAGGGCGGCGCCAGCTTGGCGTTCGGCGAGTACGGCATCCAGGCGCTCGAGCCGGGTTGGATCACGGCCCGCCAGATCGAGGCCGCACGTATCGCCATGACCCGCTCCATCAAGCGTGGCGGCAAGGTGTGGATCAACGTCTTCCCCGACAAGCCCGTCACCCAGAAGCCGGCAGAGACGCGCATGGGCAGCGGCAAGGGCAACCCGGAGTTCTGGGTCGCCGTCGTCAAGCCAGGACGCGTGCTCTTCGAGCTGTCGTTCCCGAGCTCCGAGCAGGCGCACATCGCCCTGAACAAGGCCATCCAGAAGCTGCCGTTCAAGGCCCGCGTCATCACCCGTGAGGAGGCCATCTGATGGCCCGCCAGAACGACGATCTCGCCGAGCTGAGCCTCGCCGAGCTGATCGACGAGCTGCGGCTGACGAAGCAGGAGGGCCTCAACCTCCGGTTCCGCAACGCCACCGGCCAGCTCGAGAACACCGCCGAGATCCGCAAGGTTCGGCGCCAGGTCGCCCGGATCAACACGCTGATCCGCCAACGCGAGATCGACGAAGCCGAGAAGGCGAGCACGTGATGTCACAGGACGAGACGATGAACGACACCGACACCAGCACTGACACGACCACGGACGATTCGACGGAAAGGACGGCACGCCGCAAGGTTCGCGACGGCATCGTCGTGTCCAACGCGATGGACAAGACCGCCGTCGTGAGCGTGACCGACCGCGTCCGCCACGCCAAGTACAACAAGTTCGTCCTGCGCTCCAAGCGCCTCTACGCCCACGACGAGGCCAACGACGTCAACGTCGGTGACCGCGTGCGTGTGATGGAGACGCGTCCGCTGAGCAAGGCCAAGCGCTGGCGCGTCGTCGAAGTGCTCGAACGGGCGAAGTGAGAAGCCGATGATTCAACAGGAATCGCGACTCCGTGTCGCCGACAACTCGGGCGCCAAAGAGGTGCTGTGCATCAAGGTGCTCGGCGGCACGCGCCGCCGCTACGCATCGATCGGCGACATTTTCGTCGCCACGGTCAAAGACGCCCTCCCCGGTGCTGCGGTGAAGAAGGGCGAGGTCGTCAAGTGCGTCGTCGTGCGCACGAAGAAGGAGAAGCGCCGTCCCGACGGCAGCTACATCCGCTTCGACGAGAACGCCGCCGTGCTCATCCGTGACGACAACACGCCTCGCGGCACCCGCATCTTCGGCCCGGTCGGGCGCGAGCTGCGCGATCGCCGCTTCATGCGCATCGTCTCCCTCGCACCGGAGGTCATCTGATGAAGCTGAAGAAAGGTGACACGGTCGTCGTGCTCACCGGCAAGTTCAAGGGCAAGCAGGGTGAAGTCATGGTCGTGCTGCCGAAGGACGACAAGGTCGTCGTTTCGGGCGTCAACACCGCGCAGCGCCACAGCAAGCCGCGTCGCGCCAACCAGCCTGGCGGCATCGTCGACCGCGACATGCCGATCCACGTCAGCAACGTGGCGTTCGTGCACAAGGGCAAGCCGACGAAGCTCGGCTACCGCGTCGACAAGGACGGCAAGAAGGTGCGCGTCGCGCGAGCCACAGGAGAGGTGATCTCATGAGCGACACCGACACCGACACCGACACCGACACCGAGACGCCGGCACCCGCCGTGCCGCGCCTGAAGAAGCGCTACCACGACCACGTCAAGCACGATCTGCGCACCGAGCTCAGCCTCGACAACGTGATGCAGGTGCCCCAGCTCGAAAAGATCGTGATCAACATGGGCGTGGGGCGCGCCGCCGGGCAGCCGTCGCTGCTCGAGAGCGCCGTCGCCGACCTCACCCTGATCGCCGGCCAGAAGCCCGTCGTGACGAAGGCCCGCACCTCGATCGCCGGCTTCAAGCTGCGTGAGGGCCAGCCCATCGGCACGAAGGTGACACTGCGCGGCGACCGCATGTGGGAGTTCCTCGACCGGCTCATCGCCATCGCCATCCCCCGCATCCGCGACTTCCGTGGGCTCCCCCCCACCTCGTGGGACGGTCGCGGGAACTACACGTTCGGTCTCTCGGAGCAGGTCGTGTTCCCCGAGATCGAATACGACAAGGTCGACCAGCAGCGTGGCATGGACATCACGCTGGTCACCACGGCAACCGACGATGCGAGCGGCAAGGCGC
>JALZNU010000167.1 GCA_030857495.1 Actinomycetota bacterium
TGCGCACGGGCTCCGTCGAGTCGGCGCAGGCGACACCGGAGGCGTTCTGGCGGTCGGCGACCGGGCGATCAGCAAGCCCAACGCGCTGTACCTCAACACGATCACGAGGATGAGCGGCCTGCTGCTCGGCTCGGCGTTGGCGCTCGTGTGGCGCCCGAAGGCATTGGCGAGAGGCGCCGTGCGCGACAAGGGTCCGCTCGTCGATCTCCTCGCGCTGATCGGCCTGATCAGTCTCTGCCTCCTCGCCTGGTACCTGCACTTCATGAGGGTCGGCAGCGTCGATCTGTGGCTGTTCCGTGGCGGGTTCCTCGTCACGGGTGTGGCGACCGTGCTCGTCATCGCCGCCGCCACGCACCCCGGTGCGATCACCGGGCGTCTGCTCGGCAACCCGCTCTTCCGCTGGATCGGCACGCGCAGCTACGGGCTCTACCTCTTCCACTGGCCGATCTACCGCATCATCCAACAACGGGCGGTCGGCGAGGGCGACGCCGCCGACGCGGTCAACCCGCTGTCGACGATGACCATCACCCAGTTCGTCGTTGCGATGGTGATCACGGTCGTCGTGACCGAAGTGTCCTACCGCATGGTCGAGATGCCGATCCGCTCGGGCTCGATGCGCCGCTGGGTCGCCCACCTGCGCCGTCAGCGCGACCCGGGACCGAGGCGGATCATCGCCACGGGTGCCGCCGCCTGCGTCGGTCTCGTCGCGTTCGCCGGCGTCAACATGGCCACCGCCGAGCTGAAGCAGAACGACATCCAGGAGTCACTCGAGAATGCCGACGACTTCGTCGCGACGTTGCCGCCGACCTCGATCTCGGATGGCGGTCCGCCGCAGACGTCTGGCGGTCCCTTGCCCACGACACCGATGACTCCGGGCACCACCACGATCCCCTCGACGACCGATGTGCAGGGCACAGAGCCACCGACCGAACCCACGGAGTCGCCACCGACGTCGGTGGTGCCCACGACGGAGCCGGACTCGACGGCACCGTCGGCCCCGTCGGCAAATCGTGTCGCTATCGGCGACTCCGTCATGAAGGGCGCCGCCCCTGCGCTCGTCGAGGACTACGACTTCTTGGTCTACGCGGCGGAATCTCGCTCGTTCGACGCCGGGATCGACGTCGTGAAGGCGCTGGATCGCGAGGGAGCGCTCGGCGATGTCGTGGTGATCCAACTCGGCGTGAACCAGAACCCACTGGAGCAGAGTGACGTCGACCGCATGGCGGAGGCGTTGGAGGAAGTCCCTCAGGTCCTGTTCCTGACGAATCGTTTCGCAGAGGACTACGTCTACGGTCAGAACGCGATGTTCCGCGCCCTGCCCGAGCGCTACGCCAACATCGAGGTGCTCGACTGGGCAGACGTGGGCAACTCCTGCCCTGGTGAGTGCTACTACGGCGACAACCTGCATCTCGCGCCTGACGGCATGGAGTTCTACGCCGACCAGATCGCCGAGGCGTTGAGCCTCGAGTAGCGCGCCAACTGTGACTGTGACACCCCGCGCGTAGGGTCGCCAGCAGATCGAACCGGTGCGACTGGTTCCTGTGGACGCCCTCGTTGAAGGGGGTTTGTGTGATGGCGGCGTTGATGGCCGGGATCGCCGAGATCGAGCGTGGAGTGACTCAGGCGCTCGCTGTCGAACTGGAGGCCTGGTTGGACGATGACAGGGACGACGAGTTCCTGACGGCTTCGTTGATGGCGGTCGAGCGTCAGAAAGCGCGTCTGGCGGCGCTGGAATCACGGTTGCTCGCGCGTTTCGAGCGGTCGCGGGTGTGGGCTCGCGACGGCTCGAAGTCGGTGTCCGCCGCGTTGGCGCGAGACGCAGGCTTGTCACCGGCGTCGGCGAAACGGCTCGTCGCGCGTTGTCACAAGTTGGAGTCGATGCCGGTGACCGCAGCGGCGCTGGCGGCGGGCGAGATCTCGACCGACCAGGTCGATCTCCTGGCGCGTGCGAATCAGCCGTGGCGTGATGAGTCGTTCGTCGACCACGAGGCGACGCTCGTCGATCACTGCCGGCGGCTGAGGTTCACCCAGCTGCAGCAGACGATCGACTACTGGTGCCACCACGCTGACGCCGCAGCGGCCGAGCGTGGCGCCGACGTGCACGCGCTGGCGCGGAGATGCACTGTGTGGCGTGGCGAGGACGGCGAGATGCACGTGTCGGCCGTGCTGCCCAAGATCGCAGGAGCGGTGGTGCGTGACGAGTTGAACCGTCTCGAGCAGCGCCTGTACCGCAAGGATCTCGGGTGTGGTCGGGTCCGCACGGCGCGGCAACGTCGCGCCGACGCGCTGGTGGAGATGGCGACCCGCTCACGACGAACCAAGAACGGCGGCCGGGAACCGGTGGTGCTCGTCAACGTGCTCACCGGAGTCGACACGTTCGCATCCGTCTGCGAGCTCGCCGACGGCACCGTGTTGACGCCAGGTGAGGTGGTGCCGTGGTTGAGCGCAGCGGAGATCGAACGGATCGTCTTCGACGGCCCCGACCGCGTCATGTCGGTGTCGAAGCGCCGCACGTTCACCGGTGCCATTCGCAGGGCGATCGCCGTGCGTGACCGGCATTGCCAGGCACAGTGCGGCTGCGACGTCCCCGCTCCCGGCTGCGACATCGACCACATCGTGCCCCGAGCGCGTGGCGGCGAGGCGACACAGGACAACGGCCGGCTGCTCTGCCCGGGTCACAACCGCCATCCCGATCGCCGCAATGCCAAACTCGAGAGGAAGCGAGAAGGAGGCCCGGATGACGACCCCCGGGCTCCGTAGTAGCCGCGACATGATGCATCGCGACATCGCGAGGTGCCCAGCGTGGCCGCGTACGCTCGACCGTCTATGACGTCACCTGTACGAGTCGCCGTGACTGGCGCTGCTGGTCAGATCGGATACAGCCTCCTCTTCCGCATCGCCTCTGGTTCGATGCTCGGACAGGACACGCCGGTTGCGCTGCAACTGCTCGAGATCACCCCGGCGCTCGGAGCGCTCGAGGGCGTGCGGATGGAGCTCGACGACGGTGCCTTCCCGCTGCTGTCAGAGGTGGTGTGCACCGACGACGCGGACACGGCGTTCGGTGACGCCGACGTCGCCCTGCTCGTCGGTGCGACGCCGCGCAAGGCAGGGATGGAGCGCTCGGACCTGTTGTCGGCCAACGGCGGGATCTTCAAGCCTCAGGGCGAGGCCATCGGTCGCAGCGCGTCGCGCGACGTCAAGGTGCTCGTCGTCGGCAACCCGGCCAACACGAACGCGCTCATCGCGATGACCCACGCCACGAACGGTGGCCTCGACCCGACGCAGTTCACGGCGATGACCCGCCTCGACCACAACCGCGCCGTGAGCCAGATCGCGACGAAGCTCGGGGTTCCCGTCACCGACGTGCGGCGGATGACGATCTGGGGCAACCACTCGACGACGCAGTACCCCGACCTGTTCCACTGCGAGGTCGGCGGGCGTAGCGCCTACGAGCAGGTCGACCACGAGTGGGTCGACAGCGAGTTCATCCCCACCGTCGCCAAGCGCGGCGCGGCGATCATCGAGGCCCGCGGCGCCTCGTCGGCGGCGTCGGCAGCGTCCGCCGCCGTCGACCACGTCCGCGACTGGACGCTCGGCTCCGCCGAGGGTGACTGGGTGTCGATGGCGGTCCCGAGCGACGGCAGCTACGGCGTCCCCGAGGGCATCATCTCTGGTTTCCCGTGCACGTGTTCTGGAGGGTCGTGGCAGATCGTGCAGGACCTCGAGATCGACGAGTACAGCCGGGCCAAGATCGACGTCTCCGCCGACGAGCTCGTCTCCGAACGCGACGCTGTTCGCGAACTCGATCTACTCTCCTGAGCTCGGCTCACGGCCAAGCCGCTCGCCTCGCCTCCGGGCTCGCCGCCGCCGCTGCGCTTCGGCAGCTCACCATGTTCGTGATCTCCGATTCCCCTGGCTCACGGCCAAGCCGCTCGCCTCGCCTCCGGGCTCGCCGCCGCCGCTGCGCTTCGGCAGCTCACCATGTTCGTGATCTCCGATTCCCCTGGCTCACGGCCAAGCCGCTCGCCTCGCCTCCGGGCTCGCCGCCGCCGCTGCGCTTCGGCAGCTCACCATGTTCGTGATCTCCGATTCCGCCTAGCTCACCGCCACGCGGCATGCGAGTCGCATCATGTCGTCGACGCCGCGCTTCAGTTCGTCGTCGGATATGCGCTGGGAGTCGCCGGACTCGAACAGGAGGTCGCTGCAGGTCATGATCGCCACGGCTTCGACCTCCTTGACGGCGGCAATCGTGTACATCATCGCCGCCTCCATCTCGACACCGAGATGGCCGAGCCGCTTCCAGCGGGCGAACGTCGAGGTGTCGGGGTCGTAGAACAGCCCGCTCGTCACGATCGGCCCGACGTGCACGTTCGCCCCGCCCTCGCGCGCGAGCGTCGCCGCCGTCTCGCACAGCGTGAACGTCGCCGCAGGGGCGTAGCCCTCCATGCCTGCGTAGCGGATGGGGTTGCGGTCGTCGGCGGACGCCGTCGCGCCCACCACGACGTCGGCGAGCGCGACGTGCGCTTGCAGTCCGCCGCAGGTGCCGACGCGCACGAGTCGCTGGGCGCCGAGCATGATC
>JALZNU010000168.1 GCA_030857495.1 Actinomycetota bacterium
CGCCGAGGAAGCCATCGCAGTCGGAGAACTCACGCTCGAGGAACTCCTCGGTGAAGTGCTCGACCACTGCGTCGCAGTCGCCGGCGCGGAGCGCAGCGAACGCGCCCTCGAGCGACTCGATCGCCTGGTCTGCGTCGTCGTCCGGCTCGGTCGGGGGTGTCGTCGGGTCCGTAGTCGGACCGATCGTCGGGTCCGTGGTGACCTCGGTCGTGGGGTCCGTGGTCGGATCGGTCGGCTCGGCCGCCGACCCGTCACCGCCGAACACGATGATGCCGCCGAGCACCGCTGCAACGGCAACGACGAGCACGGACAGGAAGATCCACGGGCCGCGGTTGTCGGCGCCCCGCTGCGGCGGGCCGTACTGGGGCCGAGGACCACCGAAGTGCTGCGGACCCCCGTACGGCTGGGGCAAATTCTGCCGACCGTAGGGCTGGGGCGGCATCGGCGGCTGCCCGCCCTGGGGCTGGAACGGCGGCGGCTGCATCGGCGTGTTCATGATCAATGGGACGCAGCGACCGGCGCCTCGGTTCCCGATCAACCGGCGGGGACAACTCCCCCAACGCCGTGACCAGGGGTTCAGCGGACGAAGTCGTCGAGGAGCTTGGCAAGCTCGAGCGGGGCGTCGCCCTGGATGCTGTGCCCGGCGTCGAGGTGCTCGACCCGAGCACCAGGAAGACGGCGCACCAGCTCGGCCTCGTCGGCGTCGTCGACGACCGACTGGGGGCGCATCCCGCGCACGAGCATCACGTCGACCGTGACGGCGCCGAGCGCCTCCCACAGCCGCTGGTGGACCGTGCCGTCGCCCTCGTCGGGCAGTTCGCGACGAGAGTCGTTGACAAGTGGGTTGTCGTCGCCGTGACGGCGGTAGCGCCATTTCCACGAGCCGTCATCCTGTTGCACGGCGTTGTGCAGGATCCCGCGGCGCAACGACTCGACCGTTCGCGTGGGGTTGAACTCGATCGTGCGTGCCAGCAGGTCGTCGAAGCAGGCGAACGTCGCAGGACCGGAAACGAAGTCGAGGATCGCCTTCGCCTTCTCACCCGTGACACCGGGCGTGACGTCGACGAGCACCAGGCGACGCACCAGCTCGGGAGCCTGCTCGGCGAGCGCGATCGAGCTCAGCCCGCCGAGCGACATCCCGACCACGGCCCCGGCGTCGGGCGCAAGCGCAGCGACGGCAACCGCGAGATCGAGGCCGTGACGTTCAGGCGTCGACAGCGCGGTGGGCTCGGTGCGGGCGACGTCGGAGTGACCGTGTCCGCCGAGATCGACTGCGAGGAGCGGACGGTCGAGGGCGAGCGCCACCGTGTCCCACGTGTGCGCGTTCTGCGCACCACCGTGCACGAGGACGAGCTCGGGCGAACCGTCACCCCAACGAAGTGCGCTCAGATGCCGTCGCGGCTCGATCTCCACCGTCTCTCTGCGCACGACCGGCGGTCCGTCGTAGTCGAGGCCGTACTCCGCAGCGTTCTCCTCGAAGTACGCAAACTCGTCGTACTCCACCCGCTCGACACGCTCGTCGCGGCCCTCGTCGCTCATGTCTCGACTGTAGGTGTCCGTGCCGACGGCACTCGGTGTGGACGTCGGTCACGCCGGTACCGTCGGCGGTGTGGAATTGATCCTCGTTCGGCACGGCCAGCCGGAGTGGACTCGTGAAGGGCGCAACGTCAACGACCCGGTTCTCACCACACGCGGGCGGCGCCAGGCAGAGGCGTGCGCGCAGCGATTGGCGGCGTCCGATCAGGACCCCGGTCGCGACGGGATCAACCGCCTGATGGTGTCCCCTGCCCGTCGCGCCGACGAGACGGCGGCGCCGATCGCAGCGGCGCTCGACCTCTCGACCGAGGTCGAACCGTGGCTGCTCGAGTACCAGCTACCCGACTCGTGGGAAGGCCAGCCCGTCGACGTCGCCCGAGCGGCGTTCGCCGCGCAGCGCTCGTCGACCCGCGAGGAGTGGTGGAAGGGGTTGCCCGGCAGTGAGTCGATCCGCGCCTTCCACGAGCGGGTGATCGACGGTGTCACGGCGGCACTCGCCGAGGTGGGCATGAGGTCGCTCGGCGACGGGCTGTGGCACGTCGACGAGGGCTCTGACTCGCAGCGCTGGGTCGCGGTCGCGCACGGCGGCACGAACAGCACGATCGTGAGCTACCTGCTCGGCTGCGATCCCGAGCCGTGGGAGTGGGAGCGGTTCAACCTCGGCCACGCCGCGCTCGCCGTGCTCTCCACGACGCCGATGGCGGGGGAGGCGATCTGGTCGCTCCGCCTCCTGGGCGACCAGACCCACCTCGACCTCGACGACCGCACCGTCTGACGGCGCCTGCGCCTCAGCCGGCAACGCCCATGACGCGTCGCAGCTCCTCCGCGCGCGCCGTGCAGTCCTTGCCGGCGGCCCCGAGGCTCTCCTTGACGCTTCCGAACGTCTGGCGGAACTCGCCGTGCCACAGCTCGGCGAAGCGCTCCTTCGCCGGCCCCTGCCACAGCGTGTTCTCGAGCACGCCGTTGACGTGTTCGACGATGCCGTTGACCGCGTCGATCTGGTTCGTCAGTGTCGTCCCGAGGCTCGTGAGTTGCTCGGGGTTGGCTCCGTACATGGACATCGGTACCTCCTCTCTCTCCTGGCCTCATGAGGAGTCGCTTCCGGCACAGAACGGAAACCGGTTGGCTACCGTGTCGCAAGGCATCGGACGGAGGAGCACGACATGTCTGACACCGCGCTGCGTGACCAGGTCAACGGGCTCTACGACGACACGGTGGCGCTTCGGCGCAGGATCCACCGCCATCCAGAGCTCGGCAACGACCTCCCGCGCACGCGCGAAGCCGTGTTGGAGGCCATCGACGATCTCCCGCTCGACGTGAGCCTGCACGAGACAACGAGCGGTATCTCCTGCTTGCTGGACGGCGACGCGCCGGGCCCGACGATCCTGCTGCGCGCCGACATGGACGCCCTGCCGCTGCACGAGGACACGGGCCTCGAGTTCTCGTCCGACGACGACGGCACGATGCACGCCTGCGGCCACGACACGCACACGGCGATGCTCGTCGCCGCGGCACGGTTGCTGAGCGAGCGCCGGGGCGAGCTGGCCGGGCGGGTGCTGTTCATGTTCCAGCCCGGCGAGGAGGGCCACCACGGCGCCAAGTTCATGCTCGACGAGGGTCTGCTCACCGTGCCGCCACGCGCCGACGGCAGCGCGTCGCCGGTCGCCGCCGCGTTCGCCCTGCACATCACGTCGGCGCTGCCGAGCGGCTACTTCGCTACGCGACCGGGACCCGTGATGGCCTCGGCCGATCGGCTCGTCATCACGCTGACGGGCAAGGGCGGTCACGCCAGCGAGCCGCACCGGGCAATCGACCCGATCCCGGTCGCCTGCGAGATCGTGCAGGCGCTGCAGACGATGATCACACGATCGATCGACGTGTTCGATCCGGGCGTCGTCACCGTCGGGCGCATCACCGCAGGAACGACGAACAACATCATCCCCGAGACGGCGGAGATCGAGGGAACGATCCGGGCGGTCAGCGAGACCACGCGGCGCAAGATCCACGACGGCGTGCGGCGCGTCGTGGACGGCGTTGCCGCCGCGCACGGCGTGTCGGGCATCGCCGAGATCGAGACCGGCTACGGCGTCACCGTGAACGACGAGGGCGTCGCAGAGCGCTCCAGTCGCATCGTCACCGATCTCGTCGGCAGCGAACGCGTCGTGCGCCTCGCCAACCCCGTGATGGGCGCCGAGGACTTCTCCTACGTGCTCGACGAGGTGCCCGGCACGATGATGTTCCTCGGTGGCACGCCCTCCTCGAGGCATCTCGCCACGGCGCCTCCGAACCACTCCAACCGCGTGATGTTCGACGAGGCCGCCATGCGAGACGGCGTCGCCGCGTACGCCGCGTTTGCGCTCGATCACCTCACCGTCTGACCACCTCGTAGCCTGACGGCATGGAACCGTACGTCGCTCCGCTCGAGGACATCCGCTTCACGCTCGACCGCGTCGTCGGTCTCGACCACCTGCTGTCCGCATCCCGCTTCGAGGGCCTCGAGGCCGACACCGTCCACGGCGCGATCGAGGAAGCCGCACGTTTCATCACCGAGGTCACGGGCCCGCTCAATGTCGTCGGCGACCGGCAGGGCACGAAGCTCGTCGACGGCGGCGTCGTCACGCCCGACGGGTGGGCCGATGCCTACGCCAAGTTCGTTGCCGCCGGCTGGGGCGCGCTCCCGTTCGACCCCGAGTTCGGCGGTGGCGGGTTCCCAGACCTCATCGGCATCGTTCTGCAGGAGATGATGGTCGCCTGCAACATGAGCTTCTCGCTCTGCCCGCTGCTGACCCAGGGCGCGATCCACGCGCTCGAGGAGGTCGCCGACGCCGAGCTGACCGAGCGCTACCTCACGAAGCTCGTCACCGGCGAGTGGACGGGCACGATGAACCTCACCGAGCCCGAGGCCGGATCCGACGTCGGTGCGCTGCGCACGAAGGCCGTGCCCAACGGTGACGGCTCGTGGAACGTCACCGGCCAGAAGATCTTCATCACGTACGGCGACCACGACATGGCCGACAACATCATCCACCTGGTGC
>JALZNU010000169.1:0-2259 GCA_030857495.1 Actinomycetota bacterium
AGGTTGAACGGCATCGCCGCCCGGTCGGCGATGCGGAGCCTGCTGTACATGCGCATCGCTCGTGCCGCCACGGCGGGGGGCGCAAACTGCGTGAAGTCCATCAGCGCCTCTGCCGGGATGGCGGCGAAGTTCTGCTTCGCGCCGGCCATCGCCGCCCGCGTGCGGGCGAGTCGCCGGAGTGGGTCGGGCTCGTTCGTCGCCAGATCGGCGAACATTGCCGAGACCCGGTTCTGGAAGACGTCTTCCTCGGCGCCGGTGCGGATGCTGACCGGCACCATCGCCACGAGGCTGTCCTCCGGGAGCGCATCGTGTTCGAGGAGGTAGCGACGCAGCGTGCCGCTGCACAGCGCCATCACGACGTCGTTGAACGTGCACCCGACCGCGCGACGCACCTCCTTCGCGGACTCCAGCGGCAACGTGGTGTACGAGAGCCGGCGATGTGGCGTGATCGAGGCGTTGAACAGCGTTCTCGGAGCGCTCGTGAGCGGCAGTGCAGGCGGGTTGTCCTCCTGCCTGCGATTCGGATCGCGCAGCCGCTTGCGCAGCAGGCTGCCCACGGGGCCGGGGATCGGTTGCACGGCGATGTCGGCGAGCGCGGAGAGACTCCGGCTCGACTCGCTCGAGCGAGCGAACTCGCGCACGGTGTGCAGCGTGTGGCGCACGAGCCGCTCGGGTCGGCGCACGAACGTGGCGACCGTGCGCTGCAGCAACTCGGTGTCGGTCGGCCGGCGCTCGGGGGTCCACTCCGCAGGGGTGAGGTCGCTGCGCGGCTCGGGGGTGATGTCGAGCAGTGCGGCGAGGATCAGCGCCCCGGCGGCGCCGTCGATCGCAGCGTGGTGGACCTTCGTGACCTGGGCGATCAGGCGGCCCTCGTCGACGCCTTCGATGACGTACAGCTCCCACAGCGGCCGGCGCCGGTCGAGCGCGCGGGCGTGGATGCGGCTCACGACCTCGCTCAGCTGCTGTGGGTTGCCCGGTGGTGGCACGGCGTGGTGACGGACATGGAAGTCGATGTCGAAGTCGTCGTCGTCGATCCAGTACGGGAAGTCGAGGCCGAACGGCACCTCGACGAGCCGTCGCCGGAACGGCACGAGCGTGTCGAGTTTGCTGGAGATCAGCTCCTTCGTGGCGGCGAGGCCAGCGCCGGCGCCGTCAGGTGAGTTCGCCGGGTCGTAGAGGTTCAGCGACGACACGTGCCCGAACGTGGAGTGGGTCTCCATGTTGAGGAAGCTCACGTCGAGTCCGCTGAGCTGGCGCATCGCCGAATGCTACGCAGTCGACGGCACGCGGTTGTTCTCGAGGCGTCGCTGCGCCGCGGAGTGACGCATGGCGAGCACCCAACCGATCGGTGCGCAGGCGGAGAAGATGAACCACTGCACGGCATAGCCGAGGTGCGAACCGTCGCCGGTCTCGGGGGCGGCGACGGGCTCGGGGAACCGTGCGGAAGAGTTCGCTGGCGCGGGAGTGACGGAGAACTGGTCGATGTAGACGTCGATCGGCGGTGCGGGAAGTTGCGCTGCGAGTCGATCGATGTCGATGCGTTGTGCGACGCGCAGGTCACCGTCGGCGGGATCGGAGCTCTGTCCTCGCCGGCGCTCCTGGCTCGGGTGGACGCGGCCCGTGACGGTGACCTCACCGGAGGGTGTCGGCGCCAGTTCTTCCTCGTCCACCGACAGCGGGACGAAACCCCTGTTGACGAGCAGCACGCGCCCGTCGTCGAGCAGCAGGGGAACGACGATGTTGTCGCCCGCCGAGCCGTTCTGCGAGCGGTTCACGACTCGCAGCTCCTCGTCGCGAATGAACTCGCCTCGCACGACGACCGGACGCCACTCGATGGTGGCGAGGTCGTCCTCTGCGGCGTCGAGCAGGGGGTCGAGCGCGACGGGCGCTTCGTCGTAGCGGGCGGCGACGATGTCATTGAGGTCACGGCGTTCTTCGAGGCGGCGGAGTTGCCAGAACCCGAGGTTGATCATCGCCACGACGGCAGCGATCACGACGAGGTGGAACAGCAACCAGCGCGGGCTGAGCGCGAAGCGGTACATGGCGGCGCTGACGGTAGCGGTGGGCCGATCGATGGCGTCGGGATACGGTCGTGGCGTGTTCGATCGCAGCGAGTTCCAACTGCCGCTCGACGAGAAGATCGAGTGGATGATCGAGACGAATGGATGGGCGATCGAACCCGTGCAGCCCGTGCCGGAGGCGCAGCCGCCCGTTCCCGCCTACTCGTACTCGATCGGGCTGCCCGCTGCGGTGCAGTTC
>JALZNU010000169.1:2269-4564 GCA_030857495.1 Actinomycetota bacterium
GTGCAGTTCCCCGAGGTCGCCGTGTTCGGCCTGACGCCGATCGCCGCGAAGGGTCTGATCGAGCTCGTCGTCGGCGCCCTGCGGGGCGGGACGGAGATCCCCGTCGGCATCGAGCTGGTCGGTCTGCTCGATCACGACCTGCGCTGCGCGTTCGCCGCCGTCGACCTCACCGAGTGGGCCCCGATGTTCCCGACGGCCTTTTCCTGGTACCGCCACGAGGCGTTCGAGATGGTGCAGATGATCTACCCGGACCGGCGCGGTGTGATGCCCTACGAGGAGGGCTACGACGCGAGGATGCGCCTCGCCCAGCCCGTCGTGGGTCACTTCACCTGAGTTCGGCGGCCCCCGGTGGGCTGCGCTTGCGCCGCCAACCGGAGCGATCACGGCGGAGGCCCGCTGGTACTCTGCGCCCGGCATGGCCGTGAACCCAACGGTGCCGGTGACGGGGGCGTGGCGCCCCGGTGATCACCCCGGGCGTCGCCAGTTCTTCACGTTCGCAAGCGACCATCCGTTCGCCGTGGAGAGCGGCACCACGCTGCGCGACGTGGTCATCGCCTACGAGACGTGGGGCACCTTGGCGCCGGACGGCTCCAACGCGATCCTGATCTGCCACGCCTGGACGGGCGACAGCCACGCCTCGGGTCCCGCCGGTCGTGGGCACCCGACACCGGGATGGTGGGACGAAGTCGTCGGCCCGGGCCTCGCCATCGACACAGATCGCTGGTTCGTGGTCTGCCCCAACGTGCTCGGCGGATGTCAGGGTTCGACGGGACCGGCGTCGGCGCCTGCCGGATCGGACAGGCCGTACGGGTCGGCGTTCCCCGTCATCACGATCCGCGACATGGTGCGCGCCCAGGCGCGGCTCGCCGACCACCTCGGGGTGCGCACCTGGCACGCCGTCGTCGGCGGGTCGATGGGCGGGATGCAGGTGCTCGAGTGGGCGATCATGCATCCCCAGCGGGTGCGTTCGATGGTGCCCATCGCGACGTGCCTGCAGGCGACGGCGCAGCAGATCGCGTGGGGCGCGATCGGCCGTCAGGCGATCCGGCTCGATCCGGCGTGGCGTGGTGGCGACTACTACGACGCCGAACCCGGCGACGGCCCGGAGGAGGGTCTCGGCATCGCCCGGATGGTCGCGCAGGTCACGTTCCGCAGCGACAACGTGTTCACCGAGCGTTTCGGGCGCGATCTCGTCGACAAGGCGATCGTCGGCGACACGTTCGGACTGTGGCAGGAGTTCGAGGTCGAGCGCTACCTCGAGCATCACGCCCTCAAGCTCGCGCGGCGGTTCGACGCCAACAGCTATCTCGTGATCGGCAAGGCGATGGATCTCCACGACGTCGGTAAGGGCCGCGGCGGCGTGACGGCTGCGCTCGACCGGTTCCGCGGACCAACGCTCGCCATCGGCATCTCGTCGGACATGCTCTACCCCGAGTACCAGCAGCGGCTCATCCACGAGCTGCGAGCAGAGCGAGGCGAGGACGCCGAGTTCTTCCGGATCGAGTCACCGCACGGACACGACGCGTTCCTGATCAACCTCGACCAGATCTGCGATCCGATCGCCAAGTTCCTCGATCGCGTCTGATCGATCGCAGTCACGTGTGCGTTCGACGGGCGGCCTCAGTGCAGGTGCTGTTCGATGACGGCTGCCGTTCTGCTCGAGCCGGGCATCCGCAACGCCACCAGCCCGCTCGCGCGGGGGTCGGCGCCGTCGTTGGAGCGCAGCAGGTAGACGACGCGCTTGCGGCCGTCGATCGTGCCGCGACCGTCGATGCGCCAATCGCCCGTCATCTTGCGACCAGAGATCAAGCCACGGGTCCGGAGCCGCACGACTCCCTCTCCTGTGACCTCGCCGCGCACCTCGCGCCAGCGGCTGCCCGCGGCGCCGCCCTGTTCGAGGCTCACGGGCTGCGCCCGACAGATGAACCGCGTGCCGTCCTTCGACGACCAGTGGGGTTCCATCCGGAAGGCGACGAAAAGCATCGCGACCATCACGATGGCGGTTCCGATGAACCACAGCCAGCTGGTCACATCGTCGAGTGTGCCAGGATCGCGCCTACCGATGCACGCTTCGATCGCGATCGTGGCCACCGACGGCGAGACGTACCTGATCTACGCGCTGATCGCTCTGCTCGCCGTCGTCGGCCTCGGCATGGCCGTGCTGACGGTGTGGCTCGTGCGCGTGACCAAGCCGGAGCACGAGTCACTGTCGGCGCTCGGGGTGATGGGGTCACGCCGGTTCCGAAAGGAAGGCACCGTTGCCCGCGAGCGCCACATCGCCAGGATCCGAGGCGT
>JALZNU010000170.1 GCA_030857495.1 Actinomycetota bacterium
GTAGTTGCGGTTGGACTTCAGGCAACCGAACGGCTCCACCTGGACCGGGATCACTGGTCCTGCGGTGAACGAGTCTCCCATGGCGACGTACCGGTCGCCGCGCCTGGCGTCGGCGTTTACGGCCGGTCCGATCGAAGCCGCCACTAGCGCAAGACCGACCAGCAATCGATGTTGTCTCGATCGACGCTTCATGGAAAACCTCGCTATCCGTTGCGTGCCAGCAGGATACCTCGTGGATACCCCGCCCGCGTGTCGGGCGTCACTCTCTCAGGACTGCCCGCTCGGTGACGGGTCGACTGTCACCGCCCGAGTCCTGGTAGTTGAGCTGGAGTCCATTCAGAATCGATCCGTGGCATGTGGATCAACCTTTCTCCAGGGCGGTCGCCCAGTCGATGACGGGGACGTCGCGGTACAGGCGCTCGATCTCGTAGAACTCACGGATCTCATCGAGGAACACGTGGACGATGACATCGCCATAGTCGAGTAGCACCCACTGCTGCTCGTGACGCCCCTCCGTGCGAAGCGGCTTGCGGCCGGCGTCGGACTTGACGATCGCCTCGACCTCCTCGACGAGCGTGTCGACGAGGCGCCGGTTGGAGCCCGAGCAGATCACGAAGTACTCCGTGATCGCCAGCACGTCGCCGACGGCCAGCACCATGATGTCGGTCCCCTGCTTGTCATCGGCGGCGCGAGCGGCGCACAGCGCGATGTCCAAGGCTTCCTGATCCATGTCAGGACTCATCGTAGAAGGCGCGCGTGCTCTCCCCGACCGTGATCACCGCGTCGACACCAGGAATGTCGTACTGCGACGTGACTTCCTCGAACTCGCCGAGCAGTCTGTCGAAGCCGTCCGTGTTGACGGTCGGGTTGATGATCTGCAGCTGCGTCACGTCTGGTGCGCCATCCTGTCGCACCGCGGTCGAGACCGACACGACGTTGATCCTCCCGAACGTCAACCGGTCGATGATCAGCGACGCCACCTGCGCGTTCGAGACGTCCTCGTCGTTGAAGCCGACGACCAACCGCACGGAGATCGAGTCGAGCGACGGCGCCACCTTGCGCGGCGACACCTGACCGAACACGAGGATCACGTCGGTGCGCGAGATGAGCGAGATCCGCTGACCGTCGTCACTCGCGATGCTCCTGCTCGCCAGCCGGCGCACCGAGAGCGGCCCGTTGAGCAGGCGATCGAGAAAGCGATCGGTTCCCGGCGGGACGTCGATCGACGCCGGTGCGCCTGTGTCGAGCCCGCCGCCGATGCCGCCGGCGATGCCGTCCCACAGCGCCTCCGTGTTCTCGTCTGCGGCGGGTGGAGTGAGGTCCAGTTCTTCCAGTTCGGCGTCATCACCGGGCCACACGGCGGCGAGCGCCTCGGCGAGCGAGCCCGTTTCGAGCAGCGCAGGTCCCTGCTCGATGACGATGTTCGGCGTGCCGTCGGCGTCGGCGACGACGTCAGCAGGCAGATCCACCTGCACCGAGCCGACCGGCTCGAGCAGCGGCTCCAGCTCGCTGCGACTGACGACAGCAACCTGATCGAACGACAGGCCGAGCACCGAGGTCGCGGCGAACCCGAAGGATTCCCGTCCCTCGTCGAAGGCATCGGCGATCGTGGTCGCCTCGATCGACTCCGTCGGCCGCGCCCCGACGGCGTCGAGCGGCAACGTCACGACCGACCCTCCCTGACCACTCGGTGACAGCGTCAGCACCACTGCGGACGCGAGATCGCCGCTGTCGCTGGCCACGCCGAGCAACAGGTTGGGCGTCTGCGGCATCGGTCGTGACTCGAGCCGGTCACCTGCAGCGCTCCTACCCTGCGTCGAGTTGTAGAGCACCGACGCGCCCGATGCGGTGGCCACGATCACCACTGCGAAGGCGACGCCCGTGGCAATCGCACCGACGCGTGTGGCCCTGCGCCGACGATCGGACGCCGGCGTCACGAGCGCACGACCTCGGACTCGACCTCGTACAACCGACGCTGCGCGATCACGTCGAGCACCGCTTCGGTCACCAGGTAGTCGAGGGGTCGACCGTCGACGAAGCGCTGGCGCAGATCCGTGCTCGACACCTCGAGGCGGGGTACCTCGACTCTGATCCAGTCGACGATCGGTGGCAGCTCGACCCGGTTCCCCGGCCGGTCGACGACCACGAGCCGGGAACGCTCGATGACCTCGCCGAAGCGCGTCCACGACTCCAAGCCGGCGGCTGCGTCGTCGCCGACGATCGTGAACAGGTCGGCCTCGGGGTGCTCGTCGCCCAATGCCTCCAGCGTGTCGGCTGTGTAGCTGGCGCCGCCGTGGTCGATCTCGGTGCGGCCGGCACTGAGGCCCTCGACGTCGCCGACGGCGGCCTCGACCATCGCCAACCGGTCGAGTGCAGGTGTGATCTCTCGCGTTCCCGATTTCTGCCACGGCACATTGGCGATCATCAAGATCGTCAGATCGAGATCCAGCTCGTGCGCCACGTTCACAGCCGTCACGAGGTGACCCACGTGGGGAGGGTCGAACGTTCCACCGAACAAACCGATCCGGCGGGGCGGCGGCACCGAACCATCCACAGACCGCTGGTCAGGCATGACCGCTCAGTGTACGGGTCCCGCTTCGACCGGCAGTTGACACGCTTGTTACCATGAAAACTCCGATCCCCCCAGATCAGACCTCGAGCAGCTTGCCACTCCCTCGACGCCGCCGACCGGAATCTCTTCCTCCTCGTGGCGCGGGCGCGGTCTCCACGCTCGGGACACCTCCCCCCACCTGGTCTTTCCCGCACGACTGGGAATACGACGAACACACGAACGGTTGAACCGACTGACATGAACGACTCCATTGGTCTGTATCTCAACGACATCGGCAAGGTCGCCCTCCTGACCGCCGAAGACGAGCGCGAGCTGTCGCGCATCATCGAGGCCGGACGCGAAGCCGCCGACCAGCTCGAGGCCGGCAAGAAGGGCAAGGAGCTGGCGCGCTCCGTCAAGGCAGCAGCGAAGGCGAAGGACCGGTTCATTCGCTCCAACCTGCGCCTCGTGGTCAGCATTGCCCGCCGCTACCCCCTCCCCCAGGGCATGGACCTGCTCGACCTCATCCAGGAGGGCAACCTCGGGCTCGAGCACGCCGTCGACAAGTTCGACTGGCGGCGCGGGTTCAAGTTCTCCACCTACGCCACGTTCTGGATCCGCCAGGCCATCGGCCGGGCACTCGACCAGAAGGCGAGCCTCATCCGCATCCCCGGCGATCGTTCGGCGAGCCTGCGGGCGGCGCTGCGTCAGGCGTCGGGTGACGGCGAGACCCTCGACCAGGCCAACGCCGAGCTGCACCGGCTCACCACGCCGGTGTCGCTCGACAAGACGGTCGGCGACGACGGCGATGCCACGCTCGGCGACCTCATGGCCAACGACGACGGCACGCCCGAAGAGCACGTCATGTCGATCATCGACAGCGACCTGCTCGACGAGCTGCTCTCGACTCTCGACGATCGTGCACGCTTCGCCGTGGAGGCCCGCTTCGGGCTCCTCGACGGCGAGCGCCGCAGCTTCCGCGAGGTCGGCGAGAGCCTCGGCGTCACCGCCGAGGCCGCCCGCCGGCTCGTTTCCCGGGCCGTCGCCGGTCTGCGCGACGACGCCGAGCGCATCCTCGCCGTCTGACCCAGACGACCAGTTGCTGAGAAACGCCGGGCCAAAAGGCCCGGCGTTTCCGCGTGTTCGGGGTTGTTGCACTGGCGACGGGTTCTGTCGCCGCGGCAGCGAGCGGACCCGTCGCCAGCCCGAGCAACACCCCTGCGAACCCACCCGACCCAGCGCACCAACGCGTCTATAGGCTTCAGGTGTGCAACAGCAGGGGTGGACACCGTCGTCGTGGCAGGACCGGCAAGCGCATCAGCAGCCGGATTGGCCGGACACGGATCAGCTGAACGGCGCGCTCAAGACCTTGGCCGGGTACCCGCCGCTGGTGTTCGCCGGGGAAGCGCGCTCGTTGGAGAATTCGCTCGCTCAGGTCGCGGCCGGCAACGCGTTCCTGCTCCAGGCCGGCGACTGCGCAGAGAGCTTCGAGACGTTCTCGGCCGACAACATCAGGGAGAAGCTTCGCGTCATCCTGCAGATGGCGGTCGTGATGACGTACTCGATGGGAGTGCCCGTCGTGAAGGTCGGGCGGATCGCCGGTCAGTTCGCCAAGCCCCGCTCGCATCCCACCGAGATGGTCGGCGATGTCGAGTTGCCGTCGTTTCGTGGCCACATCGTCAACGACGCCGGCCCATTCGCCGAGTCCCGCGTGCCCGACCCGGCCCGACTCGTGCAGGCGTATCACCAGTCCGCATCCACGCTGAACCTGCTCCGTGCGTTTACCAAGGGCGGTTTCGCCGACCTCAACCGCGTCCATGCGTGGAATCAAGAGTTCGTGGCGTCGAGTCCGCAGGGTCAGCGTTACGAGCGTCTCGCCGCCGAGATCGACAGGGCGATGCGCTTCATGCGAGCCAGTGGAATCGCCACCGAGACCGACCCGAACCTCCGCCAAGTCGACGTGTACACG
>JALZNU010000171.1 GCA_030857495.1 Actinomycetota bacterium
CACCACCGACGGCTTCGTCAGCCCCGCCTCTCCCTCGGCCAGCAAGACATTGCCCGGAGCCGCGCCGAGCCGAATGTTGGAGGTGATCACCGCGACGACGACGGTGGCGATCGCGCTGCGGTTGTAGTTGTCTGCCGAGACGACGACCACGGGCCGCACCAGGGCCGGGGCGCTGCCGTGCGGTTCTCCGAGGTCCACCCACCACACCGTCCCGCGGCGGATGGCCATCTCGTCGCGGCTACCAGTCGCTCGCTGCGAACGAGCGCCGTGCGGCCGCAGCGGCGAACTCGGCGCCCGGGCCGCCATCAGTCGAGTCGTAGACCTCGTTGAGGCGTTCGGTGACCTCGGCGTCGTCGGCCAGGAGCGCCTTCAGCGCCACGGCGTACAGCTCGCTGCGGCTGACGCCGCTACGCCGGGCGAGCTGCTCGGCGTCTTCGAACACCTCGTCGGGGATCGACACAGCGATCTTCACACGCTAGAGTATAACCAGGTATGACCGCTCTGCGTCATCGAACCGGACCGCTCCTTCCTCGCCGGTTGCGGGCGCCTCGGCTCGATCACGTGCCACGGTTCGCGAACGTCGGGTACTTCTGGAGCGAAGCGCTCGGATGGCCGTTGGGGATCAGGACGAAGAGACCGCGATCCGTGCGGCCGACGGCACCGGTCCGTTCATCACCTGGGGTCCGCGCGGCGGCGACACTTCTGGCCGTGTGCTCGGCCCGGCGAGCCGGGAGCCTTCTCAGCGACCCACGGATGCGGAGATCCGCCGGCCGGCGACATGGCTGGCCGGCACGACCTCCTTGCCGAAGGGCGTGAGGGCGAGGACGGTGAGCTTGAACGAGCCGAGACCCAGCGGGATGCCGATGATCGTGAGGCACAGCACCATCCCGGCGACGACGTGGGCGAGCGCCAACCACAACCCGCCGAGCACGAGCCAGAGCACGTTGCCGAGGCACCCGACGGCCCCGTTCGCGCCGGGATGCTCGACGACGACGCGACCGAACGGCCAGAGCGCGTACCCGGCGAGCTTGAAGGACTGGATCCCGAACGGGATGCCGATCACGGTCAGACAGTTGAGGACGCCGGCGACCACGTAGAGGAGGGCCAGCCACCAGCCCGCGAGGACCAGCCACAGCAGGTTGCCGACGAGCCGCACCTGTCCGTTCTACCCCCGCCCGGCGACGTCGTCGTGATGAGGTGCGGGCTGAGGGTTGGTGGAGACCGATGAGTTCGGCGGTTGCAACCGGTCGGAACTGGCATGACGACGATCTCGACCGCTGAGCTGCCGCCGAGGCGGCCACCGCTGCCCCGATCGCGACTGCGGCGGCACGTGCCACACGACTTCGCCGACGTGATGGGGCGGGGGCGGCCGAGGCCGCCGGGCCGATTCCTAACGGGTCCGAAGCGTTCGACCTCCGTCGCGTGAGTGCTCCCTGCGCGACGGGATGGACATCGCTGGGCGTCATCGACGTCGACATCGTGCCCACCCGGAAGGCGCCGTTGTTCGGCGCCGTTCAACGCCGCTCGGGGGCCTCGTGGGTCGTGGCCTGTCGAGCCTCGCGCCGGCCCAGGTATGCCTCGGCGACGGCGGGATCGTCGGCGATCTGCTCGGGCGTGCCCTCGGCGATCACCCGGCCCCCGGCGAGGCCGACGATGTGATCGCTGATGCGCGTGACGAAGGCGAGATCGTGGTCGATGACGAGCACCCCGGCTCCGACGCCCCGTGCCGTCGCCCGTACGTGGTCGACCATGGCGAGGCTCTCGGCGTTGCTCATCCCCGACGTCGGCTCGTCCAGCAGCAGGAACTCGGGGGAGAGCGCTGCTGCCCTGGCGAGCTCGAGCCGGCGCTGGTTGCCGTAGTCGAGGGTGGCCGCCCTCCGCTCCGCGACGTCAGCCAACCCAGCGTTCGCGAGCAGCGCGTCGACGTCCGTCGCCGGGCGATGTGGCCGGTAGCGGCGGGCCGAGAGCGCGGCGAGCGCCACGTTCTCGCGGACCGACTGGGTGGCGAACAGCCGCAGGTTCTGGAACGTGCGGGCCAGCCCGGCCCGGGCGATGCGGTACGGCGGGTCGCCGCTGAGGTCACGCTCGCCGAGCCTGACGGTGCCCGACTCCTCGGGGACGAGGCCGGTGACGACGTTGAACAGCGTCGTCTTGCCCGCACCGTTGGGCCCGATCAGCCCGACGATCTCGCCGGGGCGCACCCGCAGCGAGGCGCCGTCGAGCGCCCGGAAGCCCTCGAACTGCACGACCACGTCCCGCACCACGAGCGCACCGTCCCCGCCTGTGTCGTCGGGGTGAGCCTCTTCGGGCGCTGAGGTGTGACGCAGGCGGCGGGAGCGGCGCCGGAGCCAGGTGGCGAGGTCGGCGTCGCCGAGCAGTCCGCCCGGGCGGACGAGCATCACGGCGAGCAGCACGACGCCGAGGAACAGCTCGGGGAGACGCTCGATCTCGTGGCGGTCGCCGAGCTGGCGGGCGGCCTCGTTGCCGATCGTGATCAGTGCCGTGCCGACGAAGGCGCCGCTGACGGTCCGCATCCCACCGACGACGAGCATCGCCAGCAGCAGGATGCCGACGTCGAGCGAGTACTGCTGCGGGTTCGTGCTGCCGATCATCTGCACGCGCAGCGCGCCGGCGAGGCCGACGAGGACGATGCTCACCACCCATGCCGTCCAGCGCGGCCAGAACGGGTCGATCCCGATGGCGGGGGCGGCGATCTCGTCGTCGCGGGTGGCGACGGCGAAGCGCCCGATCCGCGTCTCGCGGAACAAGTGGGCGGCGAGCAGGGCACCGAGCGCGGCGATCCACAGCCAGGTGTTCGTCGTGATCTGCGGGACGCCGGAGAGCCCGCCGGCTCCGCGTGTCAGCTCCTGCCAGTTCTTCACGACCTGGTCGACGGCGAACAGCACAGCGAGCGTGATCATCGTGGCGGCGAGGCCACCGGCGCGGGCGACGGCGACGCCGATCGGCGCCGCCACCACGACGGCGACCACGACGCCGACGACGGTGGCGGTGACCGGCCCGAGCTCGAGGTCGGCGATGCCGAACGGGGCGTTTGGCAGGGTGCCGGCCTTCGTGGCGGCCGGGATGACGCACAGTGCCACGCCGTAGGCGGCGATCTGGGTGAAGGCGAGGTGGCCGAACGAGACGATGCCGGTCGAGCCGATGAACACCTGCAGGCCCATCACGATGACAAAATTGACGAGGAGCTCCTGCACGAGCAGGTCGCGCGCCGCGCCGCCGCTCGACGTGTAGATCGTGGCGGCGGCGACGGCAACGGCGAACATCGCCAGGCTGGCGACGGCACTGCGCCCGAATCGCCCGGCCAGCGAGTCGGCCAACGAGTCTGTGGGCGGTGCGGTCGGGGACGCCATCAGACCCGCTCGGCGCTGCGCACGGTGAAGAGACCCTGGGGCCGGATGACGAACAGGGCGGCGATGAGGACGAACACGAACGCGTCGGTGAGCCGCTCCCACACGCCCTCGGGCAGGTAGTCGCGCAGCACGACCTCGGCCAGCCCGAGCGCGAATCCGCCGGCGACGGCGCCGGTGAAGCTGCCGAGGCCGCCGATGATCGCCGCCACGACGGCCTTGATCAGCCAGTCGGACCCGAGGGCCGGCTCGGCGCTGGGGCTGCGCATCAGGATCAGCACGGCGGCGACGCCGGCGAGGAAGCCGGCGAAGGCGAAGGCGCCGGAGATCACCCGGTTGGCGCGGGTGCCCATCAGTCGGGCGGCGTCGAAGTCCTCGCTGGCGGCGCGCACGGCGATGCCGAACAGCGTCCGGCGGAACACGAACGCCGTCAGCACCAGGACGACCGCCGTGACGGCGATCGTCACGACGTCCATCAGCTCGAAGCGGATTCCACCGAGCTCGAACGTGTCGAAAACCCACTCAGGCCCGTCGAACGACTTCGTCGTCGGCGAGACGAACACCTGCCAGAGGGCGTGCGACAGGCGCTCGAGGGCGAAGCTGGTGAGCAGCATCGTGAACACGCTCGAGCCGCGCACCCAGCGGAAGGCGATGCGCTCGGTGGCGACGGACGACACGACGGCGATGGCGACGATCGCCGGGGCGAGCAGCCACCAGTTCACGTCCTTCGTCGAGAGGAAGTAGGCGAGGTAGGCGCCGACCGTGATCAGCTCGGCGTGGGCGAAGTTGACGAGGTGCATCACGCCGAAGATCAGCGAGATGCCGAGGGCGAGCAGGGCGTACGTGCTGCCGCGCCCGAGACCGTCGACGACCGTCTGGACGAGCTCGCTCATCGCTCGCTGCGCTCGCTCATCCGTGCTCCTGCGGGGGCTGCGCCCCCGGACCCCATCGCCGTCCGGCTCCCTCGCGGTCGCTCCGCCGGCCGTCTGAGCTCGCTGCGCTCGCTCATCCGTGCTCCTGCTGGGGCTGCGCCCCCGGACCCCATCGCCGTCGGTCTCCCTGGCGGTCGCTCCGCCGGCCGTCTTCGCTCGCTGCGCTCGCTCATCCGTGCTCCTGCGGGGGCTGCGCCCCCGGACCCCATC
>JALZNU010000172.1 GCA_030857495.1 Actinomycetota bacterium
ACCGTCATGCTCGCTGCGCCGACGGCATCCGACGAGCGCCTCGGCCGCATCGTCACCCGCTGTCGCGGTTTCGTCTATTCGGTCGGTCTGCTCGGTGTGACGGGCGAGCGGGCGTCCCTGGCGGCGACTGCGACCCAGCTGGCGACACGCCTCATGCCGCTCACCGACCTGCCGGTGCTCGTCGGCGTCGGCGTGTCGGATGCGGCTCAGGCAGCGCAAGCCGTGCGCGTCGCCGACGGCGTGGTGCAGGGCGCCTCGGTGATGCGCCGCCTGATGGAATCCGGACCCGACGCCGTCGGCGACTACGTCGCCGAGGTGCGCGCCGCCATCGACGGTCGCCGGTCATGATCGAGCTGCCGAGGCCGGCCGACGTCCTCCCTCACCGGCCGCCGTTCCTGTTCGTCGACGAGCTCGTCTCGCTGTCTCCTGGCGAGCGGGCGACCGGTCGGTGGACCCTCACCGGCGACGAGTGGTTCTTCGCCGGGCACTTCCCGGGACGCCCGACGCTTCCCGGCGTGCTGATGTGCGAGGCGATCGCCCAGGTTGGCGCAATCGCAGTGCTCACGGACGATCGCTTCGCCGGCAAGCTGCCGTTGTTCGGCGGCCTCGACGGCGCCAGGTTCCGCCGTCAGGTCGTACCTGGCGACACGCTCACGCTAGAGGTCGAGCTCGGCCGCATGTCGGCCCGCGCGGGAAAGGGCACCGGCCGCGCACTTCTCGACGATGCAGTCGCCTGCGAGTGCCAGTTGCTGTTCGTGGTCGTCGACGCCTGACCGACGCCTGAGAGCGATCTACGTCGCCGGGCCGAAGAGGATGGAGCCGTTGTGGCCGCCGAAGCCGAAATTGTTGGACATCGCCGGCGACGGTGACCACGGTCGTGGTTCACCCGTCACGACGTCGATGCCGAGGTCGTCGTCGACGTGCTTCGTGTTGGCCGTCGGCGGGATCAGCTCGTGGTGGATCGACAGCAGCACCGCCGCCGCCTCGAGCGCTCCCGCGGCACCGAGGGCGTGTCCGGTCACGCCCTTCGTCGAGGTCACCGGCGGTCCGTCGGCGCCAAACACGGCTGCCACGGCGGCCGCTTCTGCGGCGTCGTTCAGCGGCGTCGACGTGCCGTGGGCGTTGATATGTCCGATCGCGTCCGGTTCGATGCCGGCGTCAGCGAGCGCGAGGCGCATGCAGGCGATCGCGCCGGTACCTCCGGGAGCGGGCGCCGTGATGTGGTGGGCGTCGGCGTTGCTGGCCGAACCGAGCACCTCGGCGATGATGTCGGCGCCGCGAGCCTCGGCGTCCTCGTACGCCTCGAGGATGAGCACCGCCGCACCCTCACCCATCACGAACCCGTCGCGCTCGACGTCGAACGGGCGGCTCACGCCCGCCGACGACAGTGCGGTCATGTTGCCGAACCCGGCGAGCGCCGTGGCCGTGCCCGCCGACTCGCTGCCGCCCGTGACGGCGGCGTCGCACACACCCCACGCGATTAGCCGTGCGGCGTATCCGATGGCGTGCGTGCCAGCAGCGCAGGCGGTGCAGATGGTCTCGTTGGGCCCGCGCAGCCCGTAGCGCATGGAGATCGCCGCGCCCGACGCGTTGGGCATCATCATCGGCACGAGGAACGGCGAGACCCGCCGCTCACCCTTGTTCTGGCGTATCTCGATCTGGTCTTCGAGCGTGCGCAGCCCACCGACCCCGGTGGCGAACACCGTGGCGATGCGGGCGTCGTCGACGGGCGGGCGGCCGCCAGAGTCGAACGCCTCGGCCGCGGCAGCGAGCGCGAACTGCTCGACGCGGTCGGCACGACGGGCGTCCTTCGGCGAGTCGAACCACGGCGTCGGGTCCCATTCGCCGAACTCGACCGACCGTGTGCCCGTGATGCCGGGGCCGAGCAGGCCGTCCCAATACGCCGCGGTGCCGACACCACACGGGGCGACGACGCCCAGCCCCGTGACGGCCACCCGACGTGGCTTCATCCGACTCCGTGGGGGCTCGCGCCCCCACACCCCATCGACGCCCGGCTCGCTGGCGGTCGCACGGTCGTGATGAGCTCGCTCCGCTCCCTCATCCGAGCTTGGAGGTGACCAGCTCGTAGGCCTGCGCGACCGTTTCGACGCCTTCGAGCTCTTCCTCGGGAACCGAGATGTCGAACTCCTCCTCGAGCGCCATGACGAGCTCGACGAGGTCGAGGCTGTCGGCGTCGAGGTCGTCACCGAACTTCGCCTCGGGGACGACCTTGTCCTCCGAGACCGACAGCACCTCGACGGCGCAGCGCTGGAAGCGCTTGAACAGTTCCTGATCCACAGTTCCTCCTGTGCGAGTAGGTCAGCAGTGTTTCACACGCCGACGCGTCTGGTCAGTGTCCCATCCCGAGACCACCGTCGACGGGGATCACGGCACCGGTGATGTACGCCGCGTCGTCGGACGCGAGAAACGCAGCGACTCCGGCGATCTCCTCGGGTCGTGCGACTCGGCCGAGCGGCACCGCGGCAGCGAGCTCGGCCTGGCGTGACTCTGCGACGGCGGCGAACATTTCCGTCGCCGTCGCACCGGGGGCGATGACGTTGACGGTGATGGAACGCGACCCCAGCTCGCGGGCGAGCGAGCGGGCGAACCCGACGAGGCCCGCCTTCGACGCGGCGTAGTTGGCCTGGCCGGCGGACCCGAGCAGCCCAACGACGGAACCGAGGAGGATGATCCGCCCCGATCGGGCACGCAGCATCGCCCGGCTCGCGCGCTTCACGACTCGGAACGTGCCGACGAGGTTCGTGTCGACGACGGTGGCGAAGTCGTCGTCGGACATCCGCAGCAGCAACATGTCGCGGGTGACGCCCGCATTGGCGACGAGCACCTCGACGTTGCCGCCGAGTCGGTGCTCGATCTCGGTGAACGCGGTCTCGACGGCATCGCCGTCCGTGATGTCACAGCGCACGGCGACGAGGCCGTCGGGTGGCGCGCTCGACTGGTAGGTGACGGCGACATCGTGCCCGTCGTCGGCGAAGCGTCGTGCGCAGGCGAGGCCGATGCCCCTCGCGCCTCCGGTGACGAGCACGCGGCTCATGGGGCCGCGGTCACCTTCTGCCACCCCAGCGGACGAGCGCACTGGCTGCCGTCATGCCGGCTCCGAAGCCGACGAACAGGATGACGTCGCCGTCGTTCACGCGGCCGCCGTCGAGGGCGTCGACGAGAGCGAGCGGGATCGAGGCCGACGAGGTGTTCCCCGTGCGGTGCAGGACGATTGCAGCGCGCTCGAGCGGCAGACCGAGGCGCTCGCACGCGGCGGTGATGATGCGACTGTTGGCCTGGTGCGGCACGACGAGTGCGACATCGTCGAGGCTGACGCCGGCGTGCCCGATGGACTTCTTCGCCGAGTCGACCATGATCCGTACGGCGCGGCGGAAGACCTCCTTGCCGTTCATCTGGATGTAGCCGCCGAAGTCGGAGTAGAGGTAGTCCTCGGCGCTGCCGTCGGCGTCGAGGTCCCAGGCGAGCAGTTGTCCCGGACCGTCGCTCGCCTCGATCACCGTCGCGCCCGACCCGTCGCCGAACAGCACGGCGGTGCTGCGATCGCTCCAGTCCGTGATGCGCGAGAGCGTGTCGGTGCCGATGAGCAGCACCCTTTCGGCGCCCATCGCAATCAGCCCGTGGGCGTTGACGAGCCCGTACACCCACCCCGAGCAGGCGGCGTTGATGTCGTAGGCGCCGCAGCGGAGCCCGAGCGCGTGTTGCACCGTGGCCGATGTGGCGGGCACGTTGCGATCGGGCGTGGTGGTGGAGAGCACGAGAGCGTCGATGTCGGCGGGATCGACGCCGGACATCGCGAGCGCCGCCTTGCCGGACTCGATCGAGAGCTCAGCCGTCGACCCCCCGACCTGGCGAGCACTGATGCCCGTCCGCTCGACGATCCAGGCGTCGCTCGTGTCGAGCGTTCGTTCGAGATCGGCGTTCGTGACGGTCTCGCGCCCGAGCGCGCACCCCCACCCCGTGATGACCCCGCCGCGGATCCCTTCAGGTGTTCGTGGCATCAGGGTTCCCCTTCTGTGGGGGCTGCGCCCCCACACCCCATCGCCGCCCGGCTCCCTGGCGGTCGCTCGTTCGGCCGGCCGGCCATCAGCCGGCCTCCGTCCGTAGCCAGGCGACGGGTTGGCGCGGCGCGAGGCGCTCTCCGTCGACGGCGATGAAGCTCTGCAGCAGACCGGCGAACGGCGAGCGCACCTCTTGGCCGCTGACGTGGCCGAGCAAGGCGCCGACGTCGATGCGGGCGCTGTCGCTGAGGCCGGCCTCACGCAAGAACACGCCGGCGCCGGGGCTCACGATCATTCGCTCGACGGCAAAGAGGTGTTCGCCCTCTGCGCGCTGTGGCGCCGCGGCCGACTCTGCGGGCTTCAGCCAGTCGATGAGCTTGTCGAGGTCCTCGGGGTTCTGCACCGACACCGTGCGGGCGGCGTCGACGGTGCGTCGCGTCATGCCCGTCAGGAGGCCGCCAGGGCCGAGCTCGACGTAGTCGCTGACACC
>JALZNU010000173.1 GCA_030857495.1 Actinomycetota bacterium
CGGCGTGGTCGGTCGGCATGTTGAACGTCCACCAGAAGTGCTCGACGGTGAATCCCTCGCTGTCGACGGGCACGAGGAAGGCGGTGATGCCCGTCGCAGGGCCGGGCTCGCCCGACGTCCTGGCGAAGATGATGTCGTGGGTGGCGTGGTGCAGCCCGGAGTTCCACCGCTTCGTGCCGTTGATCACCCACGAGTCGCCGTCGGCGACGGCCGTCGTCTCGAGGAACGTCGCGTCGCTGCCGTGATTCGGCTCGGTCAGCCCGAACGCGAGTCGTCGGGAGCCGTCGAGGAACCCGGGCATCCACTCGGCGATCTGATCGGGCGTACCGAAGTCGCGCATCATCAGCACCGTCGGGAAATTGCCGACGATCGACGATTCGTTCTGCAGATCGTTGTGCAGCCCGAGCCCCTTCGCGGCCAGATGCTCGCGGATGATCGCCATCTCGAGGTTCGACGCGTCGTGGCCTCCGAACGCGGCGGGGAGTGCCCACCGCAGCCACCCCGCTGCATCGGCGCGGCGACGCATCTGCGCGAGCAGGGCCTCCCACTCGCCCGTCGGGACGCCGCCGTGCTCCCAGTCCGTGCGCGCCCACTCCCTGCGGTGGTCGAAGAAGCGCTCGTTGTCGTCGGCAGCTTGCAGCGGCACGATCTCGGCCTCGATGAACGCATCCAGCGCGTCGAGCGTCGTTGTGATCTCGTCGGGGATGGCGAAGTCCATCGCCCGACCGTAGGTCTCCCTCGAACTGTCCGTAGACACCAGCCCGATCAGGCGGATTCCTACGGACAGGACGAGGAAACGTGGCGTCAGAGGCCGATCGAGGGATCGATGAATTCGTTCGTGGCGACGTCCTCTGCGGTGAGGCCGGCTGGCGGCTCCTGGCCGAGCTTGGCGTACACCGGACGGGCGATCTCGATCAGGCCGTTGATCCGGTCCATGTCGAAGTTGCCGAGCGTGTCGTCGGGACCGTTGCCGAGCAGCCCGTCCTTCTTCATCGTCTCGACGGCGTAATCGGCGACCTCGGGCGAGTACGTCCACCCGTTGTCGTAGGTGTCGACCGCCTCGAGGATGAGCTCGTTCGTCGCGGCTGGGTCGTTGACGTAGTCGACGCTGGCCTGCTGGATCAGCGGCACCAGTGCGGAGAAGCACTCGCCGTACTCCTCGATGTTCTCCGGCCTCGTCGCGATGGACTCTCCGTAGTTCTCCCAGCCGGCGTCGTTGATGTACTCGAACTTGACCGGCTTGCCCCACTCGCTGAACTCGTTCTCGTACTTGAACGGCTCGGCCGAGCCGAACCCCTGCTGCGCCGCAGCGCCCTCGTCGGCGATGAACGCAGCAGGCGTTCCGTCGTAGCTGCCGTCGACCTGATCGGGCCTGAGGATGCCCTCCGAGGTGAAGTACTCCATGTATGCGGCGCCACCGAAGTAGCGAACGGTGGCGTCGGTCTCGCCGAGGTCGGCGATCGTCTCGACGTCGGGGTACGTCTCGGGATCCCACATGATGATCTGCGGGTTCTTGTCCATCCCCGCCTCGATCGCCACCGTCGGGAAGTCGGCGGCGTTCTGGATCGCCTCGTCGGTGTAGACGTAGCCGAGGAGGATGTCGTCGTCCTGGTACATCTGCGACGTGACCGTCTCGAAGCCGATCGCCGGACCGCCGGAGCGGATCTCGAAGTCGACGCCGGTGTCGGCGCCCGACGAGTCGACGAGTGGTCCACGGGTCGCCACGGCGCCCTTGTCGATCTCGTAGCCGTCGCCGATCAGCTCGTACACGAAGCCGTGCTCGGCCTCGGGGTTCCAGTCGGTCTGCAGCACGACCGTCTCGGGGCATATGCCAGCGAGCGAGCCCTCTCCCCCCGTCGCTCCACTCCCACCGGTGGTCGTGCCCGTCGAACCCGACGTGGTGCCCGTCGAACCCGACGTGGTGCCCGTCGAACCCGACGTGGTGCCCGTCGACGCCGAGGTGCCCTGCGTGCCCGCACCCGTCGGGGCGGACTCCTCGTCCTCACCGCATGCTGCGAGGACGAGGCTCGCCGCGAGCGGGACCGCGAACCAGGGGGATCGGCGATATTGACGTCGGTGGTTCATGGGAGTCTCCTTGTGGTTGTTCACGCTGCATGTTGGGGATGATCGCGGGACGGTGTTCAGCTGCGGGTCGACTCGTGCCACTTGCCGACGACGAGGCGCGAGATCAGGCCGAAGATGACGAAGACGACGATGCCGAGCACCGCCGCGACGACCAGCGCACCGTACGCCATCGGGTAGTTGTTGCGGTTGCGGAACGTGTCGAGCAGGGTGCCGACCCCCTTGTCGCCACGCTTGAAGAACAGCTCGCCGACGATGGCCCCGATGACCGAGAGGCCTGCGGCGATGCGGAAGCCGGCGAAGATCGCAGGGAGCGCTGCAGGAAACTGGAGTCGCCACAGGCGGGTGCTCGACGACACGCCGCGCAGCGTGAACAGGTCGTGCTGGCCCTTGTCGACCGACAACAACCCGAACAGCGTGTTGGCGACGATCGGGAACAGCGAGATGATCACGCAGACGAGGGTGCGCGCCGACAGGCCGTAGCCCCAGATCGAACCGATCAGCGGCACGAGGGCGAGGATCGGGATCGCCTGCAGCGCCACGAGGTACGGCCACATCGAGCGCTCGAACCACTGGCGGCGCGCCATCAGCATCGCCAAGCCTGTGCCGAGCACGATGGCGATGGCGAGCCCGAGGAACGCCACCGTCGCCGTCACCCGCAGGCCGCCGAGGAGCGTCTCCCTGTTGTCGTTCGTCAGGAACGCCGTTCGCACGACCTCGTGCGGCGTCGGGACGAGGAAGTTGGGCTTGTCCCAGATCGCCCGCAGCGCCCAGTGGTGCATCAGGTACCAGATGCCGATGAACACGGCGAACACGGCCAGCGGGCCGACGATATCGATCCAACCGTGCCGGCGGCGGCGATTCGCCGCTGTCGGAGCGACCGTCTGCGTGGCGACGATCGTCTCGCCGTGGCCGAGTGGCGTGTCGAGCATGTCGGTGCTCATCGATCCTCCTTACTCGTCGATGCGCTCCTGAGTGACGTCGACACCTCGCCGCACAGCTCGGCGAACGACGGTTCGAAGCGCAGCTCGGGAGCGCGCGGGTACGAGAACGGCACGTCGTAGCTGCCGACGATCCGTCCCGGCCGCGCCGACATCACGAGCACCCTCGTCGAGAGGAACACCGCCTCGGAGATCGAGTGCGTGATGAAGAGCGCGCCGAATCCGTTGCGCTGGAACAGCGAGAGGAGCTCGTCGTTGAGCCGCTCACGCGTGATCTCGTCCAGCGCGCCGAACGGCTCGTCGAAGAGAAAGATGGCAGGATCCATCACAAGCGAGCGGGCGAGTGACGCTCGCATCCGCATGCCGCCCGAGAGCTGGCGAGGGTACTTCTCGGCGAACCCGTCGAGCCCGACGAGGGCGACGTTCTCGGCGACACGTCGCTCGCGCTCGCTGCGGCTCAGCCCCTCCAGCTCTGCGAGCAGGGCGATGTTGCGCCGCACCGTGCGCCACTGCAGCAGCGTCGCATCCTGGAAGACGTAGCCGAGATCTTTGCGATCGACGTCCACCGATCCGGCGCTCTGGCGCTCGAGTCCCGAGGCGATGCGCAGAAGCGTCGACTTGCCGCAACCGGAAGGTCCGACGACGGTGACGAACTCGCCGGGACCGACATCGAACGAGATGTCGCGCAGCGTCTCGGTCCCGTCGTCAAACGTCATCGACACGTCGTCGAAAGTCAGGACCGACTCGACGGCCGTCGACGTCGCCGTCATGTGACGAGCATCCCGCCGTTGACGTGGAACGCCTGGCCGGTGCAGTAGGCGGCGTCGTCGGAGGCGAGGAACGCGGCCATCGCGGCGACGTCGTCGGTGGAGGCGAGGCGACCGAGCGGCGACAATGCCGCCCACGACGACTCCATCTCGGGCGTACGAGTCGTGGCGCCCATGTCGGTCGGCACGAAGCCGGGGCAGATCGAGTTGGCCGTGATCCCGGCGTGACCGAACTCCTTCGCCACGACCTGGGTCAAGGCGACGACCGCCGCCTTCGACGCGGCGTAGTGGGCCTGACCGGCGTCGGCCGACTTGGCGCCCATGCTCGCCATGTTGACAATCGTGCCCGGCTGCCCGGCGGACACCATCGCTGCGACCGCGGTCTGGGTGGTGACGAGCATCGAGCGCACGTTGACGGCGAAGACCTGGTCCCACTCGGCGATCGTGATGTCGAGGAACGGCGTGATGCGCAGGATGCCGGCGTTGTTGACGAGTACATCGACGCCCCCGAGCGCATCGATCGCCTCCTCCATCGCCCGTCGCCCCGCGTCGGGCTGGGCGAGATCGGCGACGATCGCCACACCGCCGATTGCGGTGGCGACATCCTCAGCCGGCTCGAGGTCGATGGCGGCGACCGTCGCGCCCTCCGCCGCGAACCGGCGCGCCACCGCAGCGCCGATCCCTCTCGCCGCCCCTGTGATGACCGCAC
>JALZNU010000174.1 GCA_030857495.1 Actinomycetota bacterium
AACCTGTCCGTCGAGGACCAGGCCGCCGAGGTGCAGAAGGTCAAGCGCAGCCAGAGCGGGATGATCACCGATCCGGTGACGTTGCGTCCCGACGCCCTGCTGCACGAGGCAGAGGCGTTGATGGCGAAGTTCAAGTTCTCCGGCGTGCCCATCACCGACGAGTCGCAGCGTCTGATCGGCATTCTGACGAACCGCGACATCCGCTTCTGCGAGGGGGCCGACTTCGATCGGCCGGTGCGCGAGTTCATGACGGGTGAGGGGCTCGTGACGGCGCCCGTCGGGACCGATCTGGAGCACGCGAAGTCGATCTTGCAGCGGCACCGCATCGAGAAGCTGCCGCTCGTCGACGCCGATGGTCGGCTCGCCGGGCTGATCACGGTGAAGGACATCCAGAAGCGCCTCGAGCATCCCAACGCGGCGCGTGACGGTCAGGGGCGGTTGCGCTGCGTGGCGGCCGTCGGTGTCGGAGCCGACGTCGAAGAGCGCGTCGAGGCGATGGTGGCGATGGGCGTCGACGCCGTCGCCCTCGACACGGCGCACGGCCACTCAGCGGGGGTCGTGAAGACGATCGAGCGCATCAAGGGCACGTGGCCCGACCTGCCGGTGGTCGCCGGCAACGTCGTGACCGAGGACGGCGTCGATGCACTCGCCGACGCCGGGGCCGATGCGATCAAGGTCGGCGTCGGAGCGGGCTCGATCTGCACGACGAGGGTCATCAGTGGCGCCGGCATGCCGCAGCTGTCGGCGATCTGGTTCAGCGCCCAGCGGGCCCGTGCGCGCGGCGTGCCGATCATCGCCGATGGCGGCGTGACGTACTCCGGCGACATCGTCAAGGCCATTGCCGCCGGCGCGGGCTGCGTGATGCTCGGCTCGCTGCTCGCCGGCACCGAGGAGAGCCCCGGCGAGACGGAGCTGTTCGAAGGACGCCGCTACAAGAGCTACCGCGGGATGGGGTCGCTCGGCGCGCTGACAGGCCTTGGCGCCGACCGCTACGCCAGCGCCCAGGGCGGCGGCATGCGTTCCGCCGTCGGCACCACGAGCAACAAGCTCGTCCCCGAGGGCATCGAAGGGCGGGTGTCCTACGCCGGGAGGCTGAGTGAGGTCCTCTTTCAGCTCGTCGGTGGCCTGCGGTCGGGCATGGGCTACGCCGGCGCAGCGACGCTCGACCGGCTGCGCACCGGGTCACGGTTCATGCGGGTCACGACGGCAGGGCGCACCGAGAGCCACCCCCACGACGTGCAGATCACCAACGAGGCGCCCAACTACCAACGCTCCTGAGCTGCTTGTGCTCGGCTCACGGCGAAGCCGCTCGCCTCGCCTCCGAGCTCACCGCCTCCGCTGTCGCTTCGGCGCCTCACCACGCTCCAGCACTACCGGAACGTGCCTGCGCTCAGCGGGCAGAGAACAGGTGGCGCAACTCGCGCTTCAGGAACTTACCGGCGGCGTTGCGTGGCAGCGGTTCGTCGAGGAACGTGATGTGCGAGGGGACCTTGAACGCGGCGAGCTTGGCCCTCAGGTAGGTGCGCAGCTCGTCCTCGGTCAGGGACTCCCCGTCATCGAGGTGGACGGCTGCGGCGACCTCTTCGCCGAGCCGTTCGTGGTGCACGCCGAACACGGCAACCTCGTGCACCGCCGGGTGGTCGAAGATCGCCGACTCGACCTCGGCGCAGTACACGTTCTCGCCACCGCGCAGGATCATGTCCTTGATGCGGTCCTCGATGTACAAGAACCCGTCCTCGTCGAGGCGCCCGGCGTCACCGGTGCGGAGCCACCCATCGACGATTGCCTCCGCAGTGGCTTCGGGATCGTTCCAGTAGCCACGGATGAGGTTCGGACCCTTCATCCAGATCTCGCCACGCTCGCCCGTCGCAAGCGCGACACCCGCCTCGTCACGGATCTCCACCTCCAGGATCGGTAGCGCACGACCCGTCGACGCCGGGTGCGTGAGGTAGTCGTCGCCCAGGTTCTGGGGTCCGTAGGCGTTCGTCTCGGTCATGCCGTACCCGATGATCGGGCCACCGCCCTTCACGCTCGACGCCACCTCCGCCACGAGCTTCACCGGCGCAGGGGCCCCACCGCCGCCGACGTTGCGCAGGCTCGACGTGTCGTAGTCGGCGAAGTGGGGAGACTGCACGAGGTCCCAGCTCTGTGTCGGCACGCCGACGAAGTGCGTCACGTGGTGCCGTTCGATCAGCGGCAGCGCCTTGTCGACGTCCCACTTGTACATCATCACCAGCTTCAGCTGGGCGACCACGCAGCCGAGCATCACCGGGATGCAACCCGTGACGTGGAACAGCGGCACGATGAGGATGAACACCGGCTTCGGTCCCGAGGACTGCTCGAGATCGATACCGTCGCGATCGCTACGCAGCTTGTCGACGCCGGCCCGCGCGCCGTACGCCATCACGGCGTTGAGGATCGCTGCGTGCGTCGACACGGCACCCTTCGGTCGACCCGTCGTCCCGGAGGTATAGAGGATCGTCGCATCGTCGTCGGGACCGACGTCGACGTCGGGCATCGGCGTGCCGGCGACGACGACGTCCTCCCAGCGGTCGACGTCGGCGCCGACTGTCTCGTCGTCGCGCACGCAGATCACCTTCACACCTGCTCGCGCACACACGGCGCCCGTCCGCGACACCCGCTCGGGATCAGCGACCATGACCGTCGACCCGCTGTGCTCGATGCCGTACTCGAGCTCGTCGATCGTCCACATCGCGTTCAACGGCACACACACGGCGCCGATCGACACCACGGCCCCGTAGGCGAAGATCCACTCCGGGTAGTTGCGCAGCGCGAGCGCGACTCGATCGCCTTTTTCCACGCCGTAGCGATCGACGAGCGCGCCAGCGAGCGCGTCGATCTGCTCGAGCGCAGCGTTGAACGTCCACTCCTCGTCCTCGTAGACGAGGAACACCTTGTCACCGCCGAGCCTGGCGATCTCGAACAGCGATCGCATGTTGGGCGGTGTGTGAACGAACACGCGTTGGTCGACGCCGCTGACGACGCCGTCACCTGTCTCGAACATTCCTCCCGGCGCGGTCACCTGCGCAACCGCCTCCTCAAATGTCATGGCCATCGCCGACGACGTTAGCGACGAGCCACCGGGGCGCCTCAGGCGGCGGGGTCGGCCTGACCGATCGCCTCGAGCAGCGCCCGGTTGAACGCCGGGATGTCGTCGGGCCTGCGGCTCGTCGTGAGGTTGCCGTCGACGACAACCTCTTCGTCGACCCACTCGCCGCCTGCGTTGCGGATGTCGGTCTGCAGGCTTGGCCACGACGTCAAGCGCTTGCCACCCAGCACGCCGGCCTCGATCAGGGTCCACGGCGCGTGACAGATCGCAGCGACAGGCTTGCCGGATCCGACGAAGTCGCGCACGAACGACACGGCCGCGCCGTCGAGCCGCAATGCGTCGGGATTGGCGACGCCGCCGGGCAGCACGAGGGCGTCGTAGTCGTCGACGGCGGCGGCGGCCACGACCTGATCGACCTGCTGCGTCGTCGCCGGCGTGAGGTGATCGAACGTCTGCACGTCGCCAGCCTCGAGGCTGAGCAGCACCGGTTGATGCCCGGCATCCGACACCGCCTTCCATGGCTCGTCGAGCTCGACACGCTCGATCCCCTCGCCGGCAACGAGGAATGCGATCTTCTTGACGTTCGTTGAGGTCATCGAGGGCACTGTCCCCATCTCCGGGATGGCGTAAACGGCTGCAGCCGCAGGACGGTCGGGATCCGAGGGCGCCGACGTAGCGTGACGCAGTGGCCGACTCGTTCTTCACGCTCGATCGGTCGGGCGACGTCGACCGGTTCGTCGCCACGGACCACGCCCGCGGCCCGTGGAACCCCGACGCCTGCCACGCAGGTCCGCCCGCGGGCCTCGTCGCCAGGGCGGCCGAGCGAGCCGTCGACGACAAGCGCCTGATGCGACTGACGCTCGATCTCGTCCGGCCGATCCCGATGACAGGCTTCACGATCCGCTCCGAGGTCACGCGTGCCGGGCGAGCCGTGGCGGCGTCGGCGCACGCGATCGTCGACGACGACGGGCGCGAGTGCGTGCGTGCGAGCGCGCTCCACGTGCGCACCGAGGCCGGCACATTCGCGGCCGGCGACGGCGTCGTGCCGCACGTGCTCTCCGATGCGACGCCCGGACACTTTCCGCTGCGCGAACTGCCTCACGGACAGCCGGGCTTCAGTGGCGCCGGGATCGAGGTTCGGTACCCGCCCGGCCACGGACCCGAGGTCGGCCCGACGGCGATGTGGATGCGCACCGTCGCGCTGCTGCCCAGCGAGGCGATGTCACCGTTTCAGAAGGTGTGCCCGCTCGCCGACTGCGTGAACGGGATCTCCCGCCACGCCGATCCCCGTCAGATCGGATTCGTCAACGCCGATCTCACGATCCTCTTGCACCGCGAACCGGTCGGCGACTGGTTCTGCCTCGACGCATCCTCGAACTGGCACGACAACGGCACGGGTGTCGCCCACGGCCTCCTGTTC
>JALZNU010000175.1 GCA_030857495.1 Actinomycetota bacterium
CTACCCGTCCCGCGTCGAGCAGCACGACTCGGTCGGCGAGCTCGATGGTGGCCGGGCGGTGAGCGATGACGAGCGTCGTCCTGCCGTGCATCACCGTGCGCATCGCCTCACGGATCTGGTGCTCCTTGCTGGGATCGACCGCAGAGGTGGCGTCGTCGAGCACGAGCACCCGCGGATCGGCGAGGATCGCGCGGGCGATGGCGATGCGCTGGCGCTGCCCGCCCGACAACGACAACCCGCGCTCGCCGAGGACGGTGTCGTAACCGTCGGGCAGGGAGGTGATGAAGTCGTGCGCCCCGGCCAGCCGGGCGGCTCGCTCGATCTGCTCGCGTGCGCAGTCCGGATCGGCGAACGCAATGTTCGCAGCGGCAGTGTCGTGGAACAGCAACGTGTCCTCGAAAACGACGCCGACGGCCCGTCGCAGATCGTGCAGGGTGAGGTCGGCGACGTCTACGCCGTCGAGCACGACGCGCCCGGCGTCGGGATCGTAGAAGCGCAGCAGCAGGCGCGCCACGGTCGACTTGCCCGAACCCGTGCCGCCGACGAGCGCGATCGACGTGCCGGGCTCGAAGTGGAGATCGAAGTCCGTCAGCACGGGCGCGGCGTCGCCGTAGCCGAACGTCACGTGCTCGAAGCGCACGTCGCCGTTGGGCGCTCGCGCCGGCAGGCGTGTCGGCGACACGGCGTCGGCCACGTCAGGGACCGTTGACAGGACAGCGTGGATCCTGGCGAGCGCGACGCTCGCTCGCTGACCCCAAGCCAGCGTCATCCCCAGCATCCGCAGCGGGAACACCGTGAGCGCCACGTACGTGTTGAACGCCACGAGCTCGCCGATGGTCATGTCGTCCGACAGCACGCGTCGACCGCCGATCCACAGCACGGCGACGAGGCCCAGCTGGGGCAGCAGTTCGACGGCGGGGAGGTAGATCGACCGGATGCGCGCCGCCCGCAGCGACGTCGTCCGGATGCGGTCGGCCTCGACGCGCAGCTTTGCGTCCTGCACGGCCTCGGCTCCGAAGCCCTTGACGACGCGTACGCCCGACACCGACTCCTCGACGACCGTCGCGAGCTGGCCCTGCTCGCGCTGGAGGTCGAGCAGCACGGGATGCACGCGCGTCGAGAACCGGCGCTGCACGATCTGGATGAAGGGCAACGGTGCGATTGCGGCGATGGCGAGCAGCGGATCGGTGACGAACAGGATGACGAACACCGTCAGGATCATCCCGAGGTTGGCGATCGTGATCGGCACCATCGTGACGAACAGCTGCACGAGGTTGAGGTCGTTCGACGCCCTCGTCATCAGCTGACCCGTCTGGGAACGGTCGTGGTACCCGATGTGCAGCGACATGATGTGGTCGAACAGCCGCTCGCGCAGCATCGCCTCGGTCCAGCGTGCTTCGCGGAAGGCGACGTAGCGGCGGAGCGCGGTGAACGTGCCGGCAACCAGGCCGGCGACGACGATCAGCACCGGCCACACGACGAGGGAGCCGTCGCGCACGACCCCGCGGTCGATGGCGAGGCGGACGAGCTGGGGCACGGCGAGCTTGCCGACCGTCCACACGCCGCCGATGCCGACCCCGATCAACAACCATTGCCTGCGCTCACGCAGCACGCCGATGAGCAGGCGCCAGCCCTCGCGCGAGTCGATGTCCTCGCTCACCTCTTGGGCGCTCATCGTGCCTCGCCAGCGGGGAGGAACACGCGGGCGAACATCGTCCGC
Source organism: Actinomycetota bacterium (assembly GCA_030857495.1). Lineage (GTDB taxonomy): Bacteria > Actinomycetota > Acidimicrobiia > Acidimicrobiales > Ilumatobacteraceae > JACDHN01. The sequence goes on from JALZNU010000175.1 coordinate 1,721, forward strand.
CAGTGTGCCGGGCGCGCGGCAGCGTCAGTCGCGGATCACGCCCGAGCCCGCTGCCGGGATCGTTCCCAGCCGCCCCGCCTCGAAGTCCTCGAAGGCAGTGACGAGCTCCTCGCGAGAGTTCATCACGAACGGACCGTATCGGGCAATGGGTTCGCGCAGCGGCTCACCGGCCAGCAGCAGCGCCTCGGCGTGTCCTGTGGCCGTGACGGAGATGGTGCCCTCCTCGCGAGAGAGCAGGACGAGCTGACCGTCGGCGGCGTCGGTGCCGTTGACGTTCGCCGCGCCCTCGAAGACGTGCACGAACGCCGTGTGGCCTGCCGGCACGTGCCAGTCGACGCGGTCTCCGGCGGCGAGCGTGACGTGGCCGTACGTGACGGGGCTCGTCGTGTCCACGGGTCCCTCGACTCCGTCGATGTCACCGGCGATCACTCGCAGGCGCCCGCCGCCCGCGAGCGTGCGGCTGGCGAACTCGTCGGCCTCGAAGCCCTGATAGCGGGGCGGAGTCATCTTGTCGGCTGCACGAAGGTTGACCCAGATCTGGAATCCGTGCACGCTGCCGCCGTCGCGCTGGATCTGATCGGTCGGCATCTCGCTGTGCACGACGCCGGAACCGGCGGTCATCCACTGCACGGCGCCGGGGCGGATCACACCGTGTGCGCCCGTCGAGTCGCGGTGCTCCATCGCGCCGTCGAGGAGGTATGTCACGGTTTCGAACCCACGGTGCGGGTGGTCGGGGGCTCCGATCGCACCGCCAGGGGCGTACTCCGTCGGCCCCATCTCGTCGAGGAGCAGGAAGGGGTCGAGGTTGTCGAGACCAGCGGTGGGGAACGGCCGGCGGACGACGAACCCACCGCCCTCGGTCTGGCGGTGCGCCGTGACGACACGGTCGACGGCTCGGCGCTGCTGTGTTGCGTGCTGGGTCATGAAGTCAGCGTAGCACCTTTAGTTGTGCTCGCAACTACATCGGACTCGCTCATCGCCGGTGTCAACGAGAACACGCGGCGTTCGGGGAGATTGCTGACAGAGCCGACGGAGGACGGACGTTCAGTGGGCCGCGGTCAGCGCCACCGGCGTCACGTGCTCGGCGGCACGCTTGGCGTGATAGCTCGAGCGCGTCAGCGGACTCGCCTCGACGTGACCGATGCCGAGCGACTCCCCGATCCGCTTCCACTCGTCGAACACTGCCGGCTCGACCCAGCGCGCGACAGAGAGGTGGTGCGAGGTCGGGCGGAGGTACTGGCCGATCGTCACGATGTCGACGCCGGCGCCGGCGAGGTCGGCGAGACAGCCGGCGACCTCGTCGTCGCGCTCGCCCATCCCGACGATCAGTCCGGACTTCGTCGTCAGCCCCGCCAACTTCGCTCGTGCCAGCACGGACAGGCTGCGGGCATAGCCGGCCGACGGGCGCACGGCCCGCTGCAGCCGGGCGACGGTCTCGATGTTGTGGTTCATCACGTCGGGCTCGGCTTGGAACAGCAGCTGCAACGAGGCGTCGTCGCCCTTGGCGTCGGAGATCAACGTCTCGACCCGAGCGGCAGGCCGGGCCGAACGGATGGCTCGCACCACTGCAGCCATGTGCGCCATGCCGCCGTCGGCCAGGTCGTCACGTGCGACCATCGTCACGACGACGTGGTCGAGCGACATGGCCACCACTGCGGAGGCGATGCGTTCGGGCTCGTCGGACGCCGGCGCCTCGGGCTTGCGCGTGTCGACGAGGCAGAAACCGCACGCACGCGTGCACCGCTCGCCGAGCGCCATGAACGTCGCCGTGCCGTCCGACCAACACTCCGACAGGTTGGGGCATCCGGCGTCCTCGCACACGGTGACGAGGTCGAGCGAGCGGATCAGCCGCTTCAGCGTCAGCACCGCTGGACCGTGGTGCACCTTCGGGCGCAACCACTCCGGCTTGCGCGACTCGATCGCGAGACCGGAGGTCACGCCCGCCGACGCCAACCGTGCCGTCAGCCGCACCGGCTCGCCGGGCCCCATCCCGTGCGAGAACGCCGAGAGATCGTCGGGACGGTGCTTCCAGGCGACGTCCTGGCGCTCGACCTCGCCGCTCGACCAGCGTCGCGCGGCATGGCGAGCGACGACATCGGCAACATCAGCGAGCGACACGTTCCGCCCGGCGGGTGCGAGCTCCTCGCGCAGCGACGTCACCGGGCGGTCGGAAATGCCGCACGGCACGATGTGGCGGCGGAGGTAGTCCATGTCGGGGTCGACGTTGAGCGCGAAGCCGTGCATCGTGCGGCCGTGGCGCAGCCGCACTCCGATCGCCGCGATCTTGCGCGGCTCGGGACCCTCGGCGTCGACCCACACACCGGGGTACTCGGGGAGTCGGCCCGCCGCGATGCCGAGATCGGCCAGGCTGTCGATCAACACCTGTTCGATGTCGGCGACGTGGGCCGCCGCACCAAGGGCGTTGTCGACCGACAGGATCGGGTAGCCGACGAGCTGGCCGGGTCCGTGGTACGTGATGTCGCCGCCACGGTCGACGGCGACGAGCTCGGCACCGACAGCGGCGGGCTCGCAGCGCAGGTTCGCCGACAGGTCGGCGCGGCGTCCGTGCGTGAAGACATGCGGATGTTCGAGCAGCAGCAGGTGCGCCTCTCGACCGTGACGAAACAACGCCGTCTGCAACGCCAACGCCTCCCGATACGCCACCCGCCCCAACCACCGCACTCGCAACATCTCAGGCCATCCCGTCACATGCTGTCGTTGCCGGGGCGGGGGTGCGGGGGCAGAGGCTCCGCCGGAGCCCTCGCCGTC
>JALZNU010000176.1:0-498 GCA_030857495.1 Actinomycetota bacterium
GGTCATCGCCCCGTTCGCCAGGGCGTAGTAGAACGCGCTGACGCCGAGCACCCCGGCGAGCCCTGCGGCAGCCGACCACCCGATGTCGCTCGATCCGGGGATCGGGTCACCGAGGATCGGCAGCAGGACGAGCACACCGGCCATCGCCGCGAGCTGCCCGACGAGGCTGACGAGGAACACGGGCGCCAGGCGCGTCGCGCGACCACCGGAGTAGTCCGACACCCCGTACACGAGCGCGCTGATCAGCGCGAGGACGATCGCCACGTGTCGTTCGTAGCAGCATGACCCGGCCAATCGACGTAGGACTCGCGAGATACGCTGCGCCCGCCCGCCTCCGCCAACCGGTCGGCGCGCCTTTCACACGCTCATGAACTTGCCACCCCCGCCGCCCGGCGGGTCGAGTCCTTCGGCCCCACCACCGCCTCCGCGCCCGGCCCTCCTCCTCCGCCAGGACTCGGCGGGCCGCCGCCGCAGTGGGGCGGCAACGCGCCCTCATGG
>JALZNU010000176.1:508-4482 GCA_030857495.1 Actinomycetota bacterium
CCCTCATGGTGGTCGCGCCGAAGCGGACCGTTCCCCAACTGGACGTGGGTCGCCGCCGTGGTCATCGTGGCAGCCGGGCTGCTTGCCATCCCCCTCACCGGCGGCGATGGCGGCGAGACGACCGACACCGACCCGACGACCGAGCCCGACACCGACCCGACAGATCCGACGGATCCGACGACCGAGACCGACGTGACGACGGCGCCTCCTGTCACCGACACCGTGCCCGAGACGTCGACGGATTTCACGCTCCCGACGATCACCGACCCGACGTCGCCGCCGACGACGACACCCGAGACCGTCCTCGTCACAACCGTGCCGCCGGCCACGACGATCGAGTCCACACGTCCGCCTCGCACGACGCCCACCACGACCCCGGATCCCGGCGTGCCCGAGTTCGGCGAGCGCACACAGCTCGTCGGTGACGACATCGAGCCGGGCACGTACATCACGCCGGGGACGGACGACTGCTACTGGGAGCGGCTGTCGGGGCTCGGCGGCTCGACCGAAGAGATCATCGTCAACGACTTCTCCAGCGGCCAGCGGATCGTGTCGATCCTGCCCGGCGACGTGGCGTTCAACTCGTCACGCTGCGGGCAATGGGTCGCCTTCCGTCCTGGCAACGACCCGGCTCGCTCGTTCGGCCAGGGCGACTTCGCTGTCGGAACGCAGATCCAGCCCGGCGTGTACCGGGCACCGAGTACCACGGGCGACTGCTACTGGGAGCGGTCGAGTTCGTTCGAGCACATCACCGACGACATCATCGTCAACAGCTTCGGTGACAAGCGACCAACCGTCGAGATCCAACAAGGAGACGTGATGTTCTCCTCGTCGCGCTGCGGCAAGTGGACTCGCGTCTGAGATCCGCTCCGCACTGAGGGTGATGCCGCGCGTCGACGGCCGGCGGCCGCTAGACCTTGTGATCATGCGAATGCGATCCCCGTTGCTGGGGCTCGTCGTGATCACCGTGGCGCTCGGCGTCAGCGAGCTGGTGGACGGTCTCTTTGCCGCAGGTCGCTCACCTGTGGTGTCCGTCGCAGAGGCATTCGTCGACCTCACGCCGGCATGGTTGAAGGACTGGGGGATCCGCACGTTCGGCACTGCCGACAAGGTGGTACTCGTCGTCGCTGTGGTCGCCGTCGTTGCGATCGTGGCTGTGTGCATCGGCGTGCTTGCGACACGCCGGCTCGGAGTGCCCGCCCTCGCGACGACCCTCGCCATCGGTGTCGTCGGCTGCCTGGTCGTGCTGTCGCGGCCTGGGGCGTCAGCAGCCAGTACGTTGCCGACGATCGCCGGCACGGTCGCCGCAATCGGGGTGCTGCGCTGGTACTGGCGCGGACCGGGCTCGCTGCGTCACGCCAACGGTGGCGCACAGGGGCGGGACGCGCCGTTCGACCGCCGTGCGTTCGTCACCGGTTCGATCACGTTCGCAACGATGTCACTTGCGGCCGTCGGCACGGGGCGGACGCTGGCGCGACGCTTCGGCGTGGCCGGCGAGCGCAGCGAACTCGTGCTCCCACCGCCCGACGATGCGGCGGGTCCGCTTCCCGGCAGTGTCGCCGAACCGGCTGCGCCCGCGCCCGAGCGACCTCCGGGGCCGCTCGCCGGCAGGGACGAGTCCGGCGGAAACGAGGTCACCAGCACCAGCGGTGAGGTTCGCCACGAGCCTCCTCCCGACACTGCGCCCCAACCGGACACGGTCCCGGACGAGCTGAACGTCGGGGACAGCGTCCAGGTCGATGTGCCCGGCATGTCCTCGTTCGTGACGAGCAACAAGGACTTCTACCGAATCGACACCGCGATCTCGGTGCCTCAACTCCGCTCTGCCGATTGGAGGCTGCGGGTCCACGGCATGGTCGACCGCGAGCTGACGCTGACGTTCGCCGACCTCCTCGCCCGATCCCAGGTCGAGCGCTACCTCACACTGTCGTGCGTCTCCAACGAGGTCGGCGGCATGCTCGCCGGCAACGCCTTGTGGCAAGGCGCGCTGCTCGGATCGATCCTGGCAGAGGCTGGCGTCCGGGCGGGGGCCGAGCAGCTGGTCAGCCGCAGCATCGACGGATGGACATGCGGCACGCCGGTCGCCGACGTGATGGACGGGCGCGACGCCATGCTCGCCATCCGGATGAACCGAGAAGCGCTGCCGGCGAGCCACGGCTACCCGGTGCGGATGATCGTGCCGGGGCTCTACGGCTACGTTTCGGCCACGAAGTGGGTCGTCGATCTCGAGGTGACGACGTGGGAGGCGTTCGATGCCTACTGGATACCACGCGGCTACGCGCAGCAGGCTCCGGTCAAGACGGCGTCACGCATCGACGTCCCGCGCAACGGCGCCGTCGTGAAGCGCGGCCGCACCGCCGTCGCGGGCGTGGCGTGGCATCCCCACGTCGGCATCTCGCAGGTCCAGGTGCGAATCGACGGCGGCGACTGGGTCAACGCTCAGCTGGCCGCCGTGCCGAGCCGCGACACGTGGCGCCAATGGGTCTATCAGTGGGACGCCACACCCGGCGGCCACATCGTTCGCGTGCGGGCGATCGACGGGTCGGGCAGGGTCCAGGACTACCGCGAGGTGGGCGTGCTCCCCGACGGCGCAACGGGCTACCACTCGATCTCGGTCCAAGTCACGCGCTGAGCACCGACCCGGAGCTGGCCGCTGCGGAGGATACGGGACGGCTTTCAAACCCTGGTCGACGGCCGAGGCAACGCCGGTTGCGCAGCTCCGAGGTCGACACCCTCGTGGCCCGACACGAGGGGTCGAGACGCGCGTACCACGACCCGGCGGTCGAGGACGCGGTGGCCGACACCCCAGCCCCTTGATGTTCCCCAGCAGATCGGGCCCGACGAGCGGGGGCGTGGTCCTACGCTCGGTCGGATGCCACTCGAGTGGGAGCAGCTCGTCGTCGACTCGTCGGATCCGGAAGCGCTCGGGAGGTGGTGGGCGTCAGCCCTGGGCTGGGTGGTCGTGAACGACGATCCGGACGAGTTCGAGATCCGACCGGCGCAAGACCGGCTGCCAGGCCTGCTGTTCGCTCGAGTGCCGGAGCACAAGGCGGCCAAGAACAGACTTCATCTGGATCTGCGCCCCGACCATCAGCAGACTGAAGTGGTTCGTCTACTCGAGCTGGGCGCCACGTATGGCGATGTCGGGCAAGGCGAAGAATCGTGGACCGTCCTCGCAGATCCGGAGAGCAACGAGTTTTGTGTGCTCAGCTCGCGGCGGCCCTGACCGGCGAACTCGGATGCCGCCCGTTCGAGCTTGATTCGGTGGTCTCGGTGGGCGGAAGGCATGGATCCCTGACCAGTTCGGCGGTGCTCAGCGGCCGGGGCGGTGCACGCGCTCCCACGTTCCTGAGGCCAAACACAAGGCTGGTAACCGAGCCGGGCTGGCGACTGTGCTTGGCTTCGCGGTGGCAGCAGCCCTGTCCAACTTGGCTTGACCGGGCCGTCGGGCTTGACCGGCACCGATCAGGGGATGACGAGGCGGAGGCCATCGTCGGCGGCGTAGACCACGCCACCGTCGCCGAGGATCACGATCGCTGTGCGGCAGTCGGTGGCGAGGGTGCCTTCCAGGCGGGGGCGCCCCTCGACCAGTCGGTACCGCAGCAGCGCCCCGCTCTTGTACCCGCAGACCACCAGTTCGTCGGAGCCGAGGTGGTCGATGCCCGACGGTGCAGTACCCGTCGGCAGCTCGATCGGGTCGTTGTCCGCACCGTCGCCGCGTACGAGCCGTTCGCCGGTGTCGCCGGGTGAGTTGTCGGCGACCCAGATGGCGCCGTCATCGAGAACCGTGAAGGCGAACGGGTTGTTCCACCCCGACGACACCAGCCGGGGTTGCTGGCCTGGCAGCCCATCGGGGTCGAGGGACACGAGCTTGCCGTTGATCGCGGCCGGGTCGTCCTGTCGCTCGTTCTGCAACAGGTCGCCGATGCCGATGACCAGCCGAGCGTCGCGGAACGCCAGGTGGCCGCCGTTGG
>JALZNU010000177.1 GCA_030857495.1 Actinomycetota bacterium
TGGGTGTTCTTCTGGCTGTAGCGCTCGGACGCCGAGACCGTGATCGTCAGCCGCCGAACGCCTGCTGCGACGGCGAGCTGCGCGCCCTTGACGTTGGGCACCAACGCCCACAGGCGTACGTCCGGCAGCTCCTCGGCGTCGAGCTCGACGACCTCGGCCGCACCCGACATCGCCGGCACGGCGGTCGGTGACACGAACGCTGCCGCTTCGATGTCCACCACCCCGGCCTCAGCAAGCCGCCGGACGAGACCAACCCGCGCATCAACCGAAACCGCCCGCTCCCCCTGCAACCCATCCCGAGGACAAACCTCCCGAATGGCGACGAAGGAAACACTCACCGCTCGACCAAACTCGACCGAGCGAGCGCAGCGAGCGAGGGCGACAAACTCATACCGGCGGCACCCCGTGGCGGCGGTGGCTGAAGTCCCGGTTCTTGTGCTGGGCGTGGTCGAGGCGGCGGACGATCTCGCCGCGCAGCTGCTCGGGTTGCACGATGGCGTCGACGACGAGCTCGGAGGCGAGGCGGAGGATGTCGACGTCGGTCTCGAAGATCTCGCGCTGCTCGGCGACGAAGCGCTCGCGCTCGTCGACGTCGTCGATGGCGGCGATCTTGTTCGCGAACACCGCGTTGACAGCCGCCTCCGGCCCCATCACGGCGATCTTCGCCGTCGAGAGGGCGATCGTGGCGTCGGTGCCGAACGCCGGACCCGACATCGCGTAGAGCCCGGCCCCGTACGCCTTGCGCATGATCACCGACACCTTCGGCACGGTTGCCTCCGCCACGGCGGTGATCATCTTGGCTCCGTGGCGGATGATGCCGGCTTTCTCCACGACCGTGCCGATCATGAAACCTGGGACGTCGGCGAGGAAGACGAGCGGGATGTTGAAGGCGTCGCAGCACCAGATGAACCTCGCCGCCTTGTCGGCGGAATCGACGAACAGCACTCCCCCGAGATGGGCGGAGTTGTTGGCGACGATGCCGACGGGCTGGCCGTCAAGACGAGCGAGGCCGACGATCACCTCCTTGGCGAAGGCGGGCTTGACCTCGAAGAAGCTCTCGACGTCGACGAGCTTGTCGATGACGTCGTGCATCTCGAACGGCACGCTCTCGTCCTCTGGGATGTCGTCGGCGGTCAACACGTCGGTGGGCGGTTCTGCCTCGTAGCGCGGCGGCTGTTGCTCCCACGACCGCGGGAAGTACGAGAGGTACGCCCGGGCCTGGTCGAGCGCGTCCTCGTCGTCGGCGGCGAGGTTGTCGGCACATCCCGAGACGCTGGTGTGCATGCGTGCGCCGCCCATGTCCTCGAGCGTCGTGATCTCGCCGACCACCATCTCCGCCATGCGCGGCGAGCCGAGATACATCGACGAGTTGCCGTCGACCATGAACACGACGTCGCAGAACGACGGCACGTAGGCCCCTCCGGCTGCCGACGGTCCGAAGAGGCAGCAGATCTGCGGCACCCGACCCGACAGCCTGATCTGGTTGTAGAAGATGCGCCCCGCGCCGCGGCGACCGGGGAACAGCTGCACCTGGTCGGTGATCCGTGCACCTGCGGAGTCGACGAGCCAGATGATCGGCACGTTCTCGTTGAGCGCCGTCTCGGTGGCCCGGATCATCTTCTCGACGGTGCGTGCGCCCCAGGAACCCGCCTTGACCATCGGGTCGTTGGCGACGACGACGACGGGCGTGCCGTCGACGGCGCCTCGGCCGGTGACGACGCCATCGGCCGGCAACCGTTGCGCCATGGCGTTGGCGAGCAGCGCGTCCTCGACGAACGATCCCTCGTCGAGCAACAGATCGATGCGCTCGCGGGCGGTGAGCTTGTGCTGCCCGCGGATCTTGGCGAGTTGGTTCTCGTCGGGCGTCAGCGCCCGTTCCACCGCCTCGACGATCTTCTCGTTGCTCATCCCGTCCCGATGCTAAGCAGCCTGGCATCGGTGTCCGGTTATCCGTCGCGCACGCGACGTGAACCGTGACACCGACGCACGGTGGCCGGTGCCCCGGTATCCCGAGCGCGAACCCAACCGGGATGCGCGGTGGCGGGTGTACAGGCAACATGGAGACGATGACGACCGTCGACGAGTTGTTCGACGTCCATTACGTACGCCTCGTGCGTTCGCTGGCGGTCGCGTTCGACCCCGAGGCGGCTGCTGACGCCGTGCAGGAGGCGTTCATCGCAGCTGACCGCCAGTGGGAGCGTCTTGCGTCGTACGACGATCCGGCGGCGTGGGTGCGGCGTGTGGCGATCAATCGCCTGCTCAACGAGCGTCGCGACCGGCGCCGACGTGACGAGATCCTTGCGACGATGCGGGTCGTCGCCGACGGTGACCTGACGGCCGAACTTCTCGACCTGCGTCGCGCCGTCACCCGGCTTCCACAGCAGATGCGGCTCGCGATCTGCCTCCACTACCTCGCCGATCTCACCATCGACGACGTGGCGGCGGCACTCGGCGTCGCTCCTGGCACGGTGAAGTCGAACCTCCACGACGCACGCATCCGGCTGCGAACGAGACTCGAGGAGAACCCCGATGGATGATCGACCCGATCGCCTGCGAGCCGATCTCGACCGGCTCGCTCCACGCGTCGACGAGGCCGCGGCGAAGGCGCTGTTCGACCGACGCCGTGCAACTGAGCCTCCACACCGTGGACGCATGCTTGCCGCGGCAGCAGCCGTGGTGCTCCTTGCTGGCGGCACGGTTGCCGTCGCCCGCATCACCGGCAGCGACACCGACGACGGCGGACCCTCAGTGTCGCCGTCCCCCCGCACCGATTCCCCGCCCGGGTCGACACCCCGGCGTACCGACGCCCCGCCCGACCCGACGTCGGTCACCACCAGCCCGACGACCGCGCCGGAGGGACCCGCCGGTCGCGACTTCGAGATCCTCGACGTGCAGGCCGCAGCCGACATGGGCGTGTTGCGCTCGGCGGTCGACGCCGGCCAGCTGCGTGCGCTGTGGCGCCGAGCGGGACTCGACGGTGGCGTGCCGGACGTCGACTTCAACCGGTGGGTGGTCGTGACGATCGCGATCCCCGACGACGCATGCCCACCGACGCTCACCGAGTTCGACCTCGGCGACGACGGTGTGCGCACGCCGGTGTTCGTCGAGACGGCGGCGAGTTGCAACGAGCCGCTGATCCCGAAGACGTACGTCGTGCTGATCGACCGGGCCGTCGTGACACCGACGTTCACGCTGCGGCTGCCCGACGACGAGCTGAACGACTTCGACGAGCAGACGCTCGTGATCGACGTGCCTCCCACCGATCCGGCGCCCCCGACGACGGACACCGTGCCACCTCGGCCACCCGAGGACGTCGGCACGTTTCCTGCGCCTGCACCCGGCGACGCCGAGTCACACCTCGCACCTGACGGATCGCCGCTCTGGATCGTGCGCCACGACGACGGGACCGCCTCGGCACTGCCCGCCGTGGCACCGGTCGGCAACACGTTCGGCAACGGAGGGCTCGCCGTCGAAGAGGCCGCCTCCATCGTGTACTGGTCACCGTCGTCACGAACCTTCAGCGGGTCGATCACCTACGACGAGTATGGACGGGCGCTGAACTCTGGACGCGACGACGATCTCGCCGACTTCACCGCCGTCGTCGACGGCGACACCGTCGTCGTGCGGACGTCCGGTGTGGACCGCGTCCCGGGACCGCCCGAGATGATCGAGTCGCCGCCGTACTCCGAACCGGTCCGCCCGGTACTGCCCGATGGCGTCGCACTTCCCGCCGAGCTGACGCCGGGCTGGTCGCAGATCGACGCGACGCTCGTCTCGTCGGATGGCACCTGGACGCTGTGCGAGCTCGACTACGCAGCGGGGCCCTCCGGGGCCAATCGGTGCCCGCCCGAGGCGCTGGTCGCAGCGGGTCTCACCGGCGGCCACGTCGACGGAGTGACCGCCCTCTACTACGGCCCGCTCGTCGTGCACATCGCCGCCTACGGCGAGATCGACCTCATCGCCGCAACCGGTGGCTACTCGAGCCGTCGACTGTGACACACCACCCGCCGGGACTCTGGCTTCGTAGCACGACCCGAAACGCGCAGCGTCCGCCCCGAGACACCGTTGTTGCAGGGCGTTACACGATTTCCTCAGACGCCGACGGCTGGCCGCGGCGTGTGGATCGCCGTGTGCGTCACGCGCTGGATCAGGGATGCGTTCGTATCGACGAGGGCGACGTCGAGCGTGACGAAGCGGTGGCCGCCGCGCTCGAACTCGTCGCTGACGGCGGCCCGCACCTCGATCTCGTCACCGTCCTCCACGACGGCGTGGAACCGGACGTCGGACGCCACGTGGATCCACGGGCCCAGCTCCACGTTGGCGGCGAGGATCGAGTTCGATCGGCGCAGCAGCCAGCCGGGATGGGCGAGGCGCTGATCGCGGTAGGGGGCGCCGCCGTCGCGGACGTCATCCAGATAGCCCATGGCGGCATCGGCGTCGAAGCGGTCGTGCAACGAGCCGAGCAC
>JALZNU010000178.1 GCA_030857495.1 Actinomycetota bacterium
CGCCGAGCGCGCCGCCGAGCGCGTCGGCGAGGGGGCGTGGGTCGAGCACAAGCCGCTGTCGGTCGCGCTGCACACGCGCCAGTCCGTCGCACCGGGGCGCAGCGTCGAGGGCGCAGCGTGGCTCGGGCACGCCGCCGAGCAGGTTGCCGGCACGACGATCAAGTTCGGCAGCGAGGTCGTCGAGCTGCTCGCTCGTCCGACGAGCAAGGCGACGACGATGGCCGAGCTGCGCGAGGCTGCCCGTGCGGCATCGGTGCTGTTCGTCGGCGACGACGTGACCGACGAGGACGTGTTTGCGGTGCTCGGTGACAGTGACTGGTCGGTGCGGGTCGGACCTGGCGAGACCTCAGCCCGCCACCGCCTCGCCGACCCAGGCGCCGTGCAGCAGTTCGTGCGCCGGCTGACGAATCAGCTGACCAGCCGGGTCGGGTGACCCGATGTCGAACAACGTCGGCTGATCGTCGCGTCCGGGCAGGCGGCGCACACCGGTCCAGGGTACGAAGTGGTCCATGAACACCCAGCTGCGGCGATGGATCACCGATGGCCCGTACCCTCCGAGTGCCGCCTTGTGGACGGGACACGGGTAACCCTTGTTCGTGTCGAACGACCACTGCGGGTAGCTCTCCGCCAGCGAGCGCATGACTCGATCGCGTGACACCTTGGCGAGGATGCTCGCGGCGGCGACGGGCAGGCACGTGGCGTCCGCACGCACCCTGCGCTCGACGTGGCCGACACGGGGGCTGACGAAGTCCCAGCGCCCGTCGACGACGGCGGCGTCGGGCTCGACGCCGAGCTGATCGATGGCCCGCGTCGCGGCGAGCTTCTGCGCCGCCGACATCCCGAGCTCGTCGCACTCAGTCTCGCTGGCGAACCCGACCCCCCACGCCACGCACCAGCCGGCGACGCGGTCGAAGAGGCGCTCGCGGTCACGCTCGCTGAGTAGCTTCGAGTCGCGCACGCCGTTCACCCTCCGATCGAGTGGCACGATCGCAGCGCCGACGGCGAGGGGTCCCGCCCATGCGCCGCGCCCGACCTCGTCGACACCCACCACCAGGTCGAAGCCGTGGTCGTCTCGCAGCGCTCGTTCCAGCAGGCGGGTCGGGGGGCGGCCTCTCACGGGGTCAGTCTCCCACCCTCGCCCACAGCGCCTCGCCTCGTCGCGCATCGCTCGTCCATCCGTCGTCGACGGCGTCAGCGCGCAGCGAGCGCGCAGCGCCGCGCTGCTCCCAGAGAACGGCGGGACGGTCGCCATGCCAGCGAACGGCGTACGACACGCTCGACGACGGCCCTGTGGGGATGTCGTGCGCCTCGATCGAGTGACCGCGCCACTCGGCTGGATGCCACGCGGGAGGAGGTTCGGACCGGTGGCGAGCATCGACTCGACGACAGGAACGATCTCGATGCCTGAGGGCTCGAGCGGGCGCCTCGCAGCGTGGCCTGCGTGCTGTGCGAGGAGGCGTTCGGCGTCGCGCACGGCGCGGCGCTCTCCCGCCCGGGCAAAGACGATCGCCGCCCGCTCGACGGCGACGGCATCGCGCCACGATGGGCCACGAGCTGCCGCCTCGACAGCCGCGACGAGGTCGGGCACCCATGCGTCGGCCGGCTCGCCCATGCGCACGAGCTCGACGATCGTCAGCGCCGCGGCGGCGGGATCGTCGACATCAGGCCCTGCGAGCAAGGCGTCGCAGCGGGCGGTGGTGACGGCGGCGACGAGTGCCCCGTCGGGCAGGTCGAGGCGGCTCGCCGTTGCAGTCTGCGACGTCCAGCCGGCGACGACGTCGGCGTGCGAGGGCCATCGCGCCGGGAGTGCTCCCGAGCGTGCGCCGTCGTGTGGCAGAGCGACGGTGACCGTGGTGCCGTGGGCGAGCGGCAGCACGATCGACGAGGGGGGCAGGTCGATGCCCTCGATCGGCACGTTCGCCGGCTGTCGGGATGTGAGCAGATCGCGACGGTCGAGGGCAACGGCGACGGCACGCGGCGACTCGTTGGTGAACTCGACGAGGGTGAGCCCGCCGTGGTCGGCAACCGACCAGATCCGCGCCATGAGGTCGCCGCGAGGGACGCGCAGCCTCGTCTCGTAGACCGCCGTGCCACCCACTCGCGACTGGCGCACCGTGGGCTCCTCTGCGGGGTCGTGCCAGCGATCTTCTGCGGCTACATACCAGCTCAGCGGCGGCGTGCCGTCGAGTGGCACGATCGTCCCGGTCGGCGTGACCTCTGCCCGCCATGCGGCGCCGACGACACCGGTGAGCGGATGCTCGCCGCTGACGGCTGCGGTCACACGGGTCGTCATCGGCCGCCAGCGTACGGCGATGGCCCGTACAGTGTCCGGGTGCGGCTCGCACTGCTTGCGCCGATCAAGCGCTTCGATGACGCGAAGGGCCGGTTGGCACCTGTACTCGATGCCACCCAGCGCGCCCGCCTCGCGCGACACCTCGCCGGCGGTGTGCTCGCTGCGGCGCGGACGGCGGCGACGTTCGTCGCCTGCGACGACGAGTCGGTGGCCGAGTGGGCCGAGCGCGCGGGCGCAGAGGTGCTCTGGACGCCGGGGCTCGGGCTCAACGGGGCCGTCGACCACGGCTCGCGCACGATTGCCGGCAAGGGCTTCGACGTCGTCGTCGTCGCCCACGGCGACCTCCCCCGCCCCGAGGGGCTGCTGTCGATCGCGTCGCCCGGCACGCTCACGCTCGTGCCCGATCGCCGCGGCGACGGGACCAACGTGATGGCGATCCCGCTCGACGACACCGAGCTGCCAGTCGCCCAGTACGGTCCGGGATCGTTCCGGCGTCACCTCGCAGCGGCGAGCGGTCGGCTCCTCGAGGTCCGTTTCGACTCCGCGCTCAGTCTCGACATCGACACCCCGCCGGACCTCTTCCATCCCGACGTGCACGCGGTGCTGCCCCCTTGGCTACGAACGATCCTGGCCAACCGGCGCTGACCGGCGGCGGCGCCGCGCCGACGTTCGATCTCGCTCCGCCGCGGGTGGCGCTGGCCGTCGGCGCCCATCCGGACGACATCGAGTTCGGTTGCGGGGCGACCCTGGCGAAGTGGGCGGCGGCTGGCTGCCTCATTCACGTGATGGTGTGCACCGACGGCTCGAAGGGCACATGGGACGTCGACGCCGACATCGCCGCGCTCGTGCGCGTGCGCGAGGACGAGCAGCGTGCGGCGGCGCGTGCGCTCGCCGGCGATCGTGCCGGCGAGGTGCGCTTCCTCGGAGCCGTCGACGGTGAGCTGACGGCGGGGCTGGACACGCGCTGGGAGCTCGTGAAAGTGCTGCGCGAGCTGCGGCCCGACGTCGTCCTCGGTCATGACCCGTGGAAGCGCTACCGCATCCACCCCGATCACCGCCACGCCGGGTTCCTCGTCACCGACGCCGTGGCGTCGGCTCGCGATCCCCACTTCTTTACCGACATGGGCCTCGAGGCGCACCGACCCGAGGTGCTGTTGCTGTTCGAGGCCGACGAGCCCAACCACGTGGAGGACGCGACCGGCTGGGTCGACGCCAAGCTCGCCGGACTCGAGGCGCACCGCAGTCAGTTCGAGTCGACGATGCACGCCACGGGCGACGGCGACCTCGAACCGTTCCGCGCCAAGATCCGCACCCGCCTCGCCGAGCTCGGCTCGCCGCACGGTCTCGCCGCCGCCGAGGTCTTCACCCGCATCGACGAGATCTAGCCTGTGCGGTCGCACACGCAGTCCGTCAGCAGTCGAGTGTTGCCGCAGCGACGGCGCAAAGGAGTTGTCGTCGCTCCGGTCCCAGTGCACCGAGCCGTCGCACGAGCATTGCCTTGGGAAACGGCCGCAGAGTGTCGAAGCTCGCGACGGACGGCACAGGGAGTCCCTCGTCGTCACCGAGCGGCAGCTCGCTCGGCACCGAACGGATGCGAGTCGTCACGGGGGCGACCAGCACGCGTTCCATCACAGCGTTCGCCGCATCTCGGCTGACGACGAGAAACGGCCTGCCCTTTTCGTCGGGTGACTCGCCCCACCAGACCTCGCCTCGAGCTACCACCACTTCTCCCACGGCTCGTCATGTATGGCTTCGATGGCCAGCCGGCGTGCGTCGTCGAGCTCCTCGGCGCGCTCGGGCTGTCGGGTGAAGCCCTCGACGAACGACCGGTCGACGAGGTCGGCGCGACTTCGTTCGATCATCAGCGAGAGTCCCCGGCGCACCGCATCGGACCGACTGGCGAACCGGCCGTCATCCACGAGCGCGTCGATCTCGAGCACGACGCTGTCCGGGAGCTTGACGGCGATCTGGATGGTCATACGCTGAGCATACCGCTTGGGTATGCAGCGCCCGGGGGCGGCCCGCCACCGCACCGACGTTCTCGTCAGCGTCCTCCGAGGACGTCGCATGTTGTCGCTGACACAGGCGGGGTGGCTGCGGCGATCACGCGAACTGGCCGGGGGCACGTCCCGGGCCTGGTGGGCCGGCGAACGACTGGGCGACCGA
>JALZNU010000179.1 GCA_030857495.1 Actinomycetota bacterium
ACTGGGAGCACGGCGTGTTCCTCGGTTCGATCATGGCGTCGGAAACCACCGCAGCCCAGCAGGGCGAGGTCGGCAAGCTGCGATTCGACCCGATGGCGATGCTGCCCTTCTGCGGCTACAACTTCGCCGACTACTTCAACCACTGGCTGACCATTGGCAAGGCGACCGACGCCGACAAGCTGCCAAACATCTTCTTCGTCAACTGGTTCCGCCGTGATGATGACGGCCGCTTTTTGTGGCCAGGCTTCGGCGAGAACAGCCGAGTGTTGAAGTGGGTGTTCGAGCGCAGCGAGCCCGGCGCCGGCAGCGAGGGCGTCAACGAGTCCGCGATCGGCATCCTGCCGAAGCCCGAGTCGATCGACACGGCCGGCGCCGACATCGACGTCGCCGATCTCGACACGATCCTGTCCGTCGACGTCGACGGTTGGAAGGCTGCGGTGCCCCAGATCCGCGAGCACTACGCCCAGTTCGGCGACCGCCTCCCCGCCAGCCTGTCGGTCTCCCTCGACACCCTCGAAGCCCGCCTCGATTGACCCCGTTCTCGGATTCAGAGGGCGAGCTCGCGGAGGCCGAGGCCCATGATGAAGAGGCAGCCGAGGCCGTAGAGGAGGTACTCCTTGTCTCGCATGAACGGGCTCGTGCGGTAGCTGTAGAGGATGCCGACGGCGATGATGGCGGAGAACCCGTAGAGGGCGTGGAGATCGCTCAGCTCACGGTCGTCGGACGTGACCAGCAGGACGCCGGTGATCGCCTGGTAGAAGGCGACGAGCTGGGCGGCGATCACCACGACCCACAGCGCCCGGATCCGCAGCGCCGGGCGCACGTGGGCGCCGAGGGCCCACAGCCCAGCGGCGGCGTTGAGTGCGATCAGTGCCCACGCTCCCCCGTCGTGCAACGAGGGCAGGACGCTGGCGATCATCCCCCGCAGAAGTCGCCGCCGACCACTAGGAGCACGATGCCCTGGTCGGTGGCGTCGGTGAGGAGCCCGGCGAGCCCGTTCTCGGAGACCTCGAACGAGCTGGACGACAAGCCCTCCTCGCCGGCGACGACGCTGACGTCGGGGTACGCCGACTTCAGCTCGGCGACCGTGCTGCCGACGCCGATGCCCTCGGCGGTGACGAGCCCCGCCGGTTGGGCGTCTGTGCGCCCGACCTCGCCGTATTCGTAGCCGAACAGGTGGCGCCGCCCGTCGGCTTTCGAGCTCTGGTCGCTGAACTGCAGGGAGAACGCGCCCCACGAGACCCGCCGGTACTCGGTGCCGGGACACGCCGAGATCGTGAACGGTTCGACCCACCCGCTGTCCTGCGTCGGCTCGCCGAGAATCGCCGTGACGGCGGCGATCGCGGCGTCAGGCTCGTCGCCGAACGAGGCGACACCGACGCCGTCAGCGGCGAGGATGACACCGGACGTCGGGTCCTGCACAGGCGTCGTGGGTGGTGCCGCGGTGGTCGGTGCAACGGTGGGCGCTGCCGTGGTAGGCGCCACCGTGGTGGGCGCTGCCGTGGTGGGTGCCGGCGTCGGGGGCGCCGTCGTGGGGGCGAGCGTCGTCGGAGGCGCGGTGGTGGGCGCGGCCGTCGTGGGCGCCGCGGTCGTGGACGCCGGTGACGTGGTGACCGGCGCGGTGGTGGGCGGCAGCGGTGCGAGCGTCTCGTCGGACTCTCCACTGTCGCTGCAGGCGGCGAGCAGGGCGACCGTGCATGCCGCAGCGAAGATGCGGGAGGGGTGCATCCGGTCCATTGTGGCCGCCTTCGCCGTGCCAGGCGCGGACGCCCACCGAGATGGCGGCGATGCGATCAGGCGTCGACGACGGCG
Source organism: Actinomycetota bacterium (assembly GCA_030857495.1). Lineage (GTDB taxonomy): Bacteria > Actinomycetota > Acidimicrobiia > Acidimicrobiales > Ilumatobacteraceae > JACDHN01. The sequence continues at coordinate 1,813 of JALZNU010000179.1, forward strand.
CCCTCGGTCTTCCAGGCCTCCAGTTGCTCCTGTGACATACCCCACTCGGAGAACACCTCCGACGTGTGCTCGCCAGCGTGCGAAGGCGGCCGCGACACCGTGAGCGGCGTCGCCGAGAAGCGTGGTGCCGGAGCCGGCTGGGTCACGCCGGCGATCTCGATGAACGTCTTGCGGGCGACGTTGTGGGGGTGCACGGCGGCCTCCGTCATCTTCAGCACGGGAGCGAAGCAGACGTCGCTGCCCTCCATCAGATCGCACCACTCGTCACGGGTCTTCGAGGCGAACACCTCGCTGAGACGTTCCTTCAGCGCCGGCCATCGCTCGGCGTCCATCTGCGCTGCGAACTCCTCGTCGTCGGCGAGTCCCGTGCGCGCCAGCAGCTCGGCGTAGAACTGCGGCTCGATCGACCCGATCGAGACGTAGTCGCCGTCGGCGCAACGGTACACGTCGTAGAAGTGGGCGCCGGTGTCGAGCATGTTCTCCCCACGCCGGTTCTCGTCGAACATCCCGACCTCGCGCAGCGTCCAGAACATCGTCATCAGCAGCGCCGTGCCGTCGACCATCGCCGCGTCGACCACTTGCCCCTCCCCGCGCTTGGCGGCATCGAGAAGGCCGGCGACGACGCCGAGCGCGAGCAGCATCCCTCCCCCACCGAAATCACCGACCATGTTCATCGGCGGGACGGGCGCTTCGCCACGCCGGCCGAAGTGGGCGAGCGCGCCGCCGAGCGAGATGTAGTTGATGTCGTGTCCTGCGGCGCGGGCGTACGGCCCGTCCTGACCCCAGCCCGTCATCCGCCCGAAGACGAGGCGCGGGTTGCGGGCGAGACATACGTCGGGTCCGACGCCGAGACGTTCCATCACTCCGGGGCGGAACCCCTCTATCAGCGCGTCGGCACCGTCGACGAGCGCGAGCAACGCCTCCACACCACCGGGCGACTTGAGGTCGACGGCGACGCTGCGACGGCCCCTCGCCGTGACGTCGGGGTTCGGCCGGTCGGGACGCGGCGAGCGAACCTCGTTGGCACGGTTGACCCGCACCACCTCGGCGCCGAGGTCGGAAAGCATCATCGCTGCGAACGGTGCGGGGCCGATGCCGGCGATCTCGATGATGCGGTAGCCGTTGAGAGGACCAGACATGTGCGCTGACGGTAGACGCACGTGCGATCGACGAGCCACCCGGCGGTACGTTCGCGTCCATGACGACGTTCGGTGTGCACACGGGCTTGCAGCAGACGTCCGTGTCCGAGCTGCGGTCGGTATGGGCGACGATCGAGGAACTCGGCTTCGGGTGGATCTCGATCTGGGATCACTTCTACGGCGCCACCGGCCGGCCCGATGACGCCGACTGCCTGGAGGCCGTTGCGATGCACGCCGCGCTCGCCTGCTCGACACGTACGGTGCGCTGTGGCTCGCTCGTCTACTCCATCGGCTACCGCCATCCCGCCGTCATCGCGAAAGCGGTCACGGCTGTCGATCACCTCTCGAACGGTCGCGCCGACGTCGGCCTCGGTGCCGGCTGGGCAGAGGTCGAGTACTCCGCGTACGGCATCGACTTCCCCAAGGTCGGCACCCGGATGGACCAGCTCGAAGAGGGCATCACCATCCTGCGTTCGCTGCTGCACGACGACGTCACCGACTTCTCCGGCGAGTGGTTCAGTGCGTCGTCGGCGCGCAACGAGCCGCGGCCCGTGCAATCCCATGTGCCGGTGTGGGTCGGCGGTGGCGGCGAGCAGCGAACGCTACGCATCGCGGCACGCCACGCCGACGGCTGGAACATCCCGTTCGTCGCACCCGACACGTTCGCCCACAAGCGCTCCGTGCTGCACCGCCACTGCGACGAGGTCGGCCGCGACCCGAGCGAGATCCGCTGTGCGATCAACGTCGGGCTGGCGTGGACCGACGCGAGCCTCGTGCACCAGTTCGGCGCGATCGCCGAGTACGTGCGGCCCGGCGTGCTCACCGGATCCGTCGACGAGATCGTCGAGCGCATCGGCGAGTACACCGACGCCGGAGCCGATCAGGTCAACCTCGCGCTGCGGGCACCGTTCGACGTCGACGCGCTCGCACGGTTCGCCGACGCACTCGGCCTGTCCGCCACGCCTGCCGCGACCACGCATTCCACCTCCGCCAGGCCGCAGCCATGACGAACGGCATCGATCCCGTCGCGCTGCGGGCGCTGATGTCCACGCCGCCGCCTGCGTTCGTGGCTGCTCGCACGGTGCTCGCCACGGAGCTGCGAAACGACGGACACCGCGACGCAGCCACGACCATCGCCGCCATCCGTCGCCCGAGCTGGATCGAGTGGGCGCTCAACGAAGCAGCCGTCATCGATCCCGACCTCGTCGCCGAGTACGCGTCGGCAGCCGGCGAGTCGCGTGACGCGCAACAGGCTGTCGTCGAACAACGCGAGGGCACCGATCTGCGTGGAGCGCTGCGCCAGTTGCGCGACACGGTCACCTCCCTCGCGGCACTCGCCAGCGAGTCACTTCGCGCTGTCGAGAGGAGCTCCGAGACCGCAGAGCTCGTCGCCAAGCTCGGCGAGATCGCCGGCGACGAGACGCTCGTGAACCGGCTCCGTCGCGGGCTGCTCGGCGCCGGCACGCTCGGCGCCGACGGCTCGGTCGCCGAGCTCGTGCAACCGTCC
>JALZNU010000180.1 GCA_030857495.1 Actinomycetota bacterium
GGACGGGGTGACGAGGCCGTGCTGCGTCTGGCTGGCCGACGATCCCGACGAACGAAGCAAGGGACTGATGGGCGTCACCGACCTTCGTCCCGCGGCCGGGATGGTCTTCGTCTTCACGGACGATCGCCTCGGCGCGTTCTACATGTACGACACACCGATGCCGCTGTCGATCGCCTTCTTCGATGCCGACGGCGCGTTCGTGTCGGCCGCTGACATGACACCGTGCACGAGTGACGACGCCGGCGACTGCCCCCGCTATCGCGCCGCACGCCCATACCGCACAGCCGTCGAGGTGCCCGTCGGCACGCTCGCCGATCTCGGCATCGGCCCGGGCTCGCGGCTCCGGGTGGTCCCCGGTACGGAGACCGCTGCTCCCTGTCGCTCGACCGACGACGGTTGAGGGCCCGCATCGGGGACTGGGTCGCGGGATCTGGCCGGGGGTGATCTGGCCGGGCGGCGCAGGTACCCTCGACTCGTGTCCGACGAGGTGCCCGTCGACGAACCTGCCGGCGATGCGAGCCAGCCGAGATCGATCAGCACGACCCTCGTCGCCATCGTCGTCGCCGCAGTCCTCGTGCTCGGTATCGGCGTCGGCGTCGGGCTCACGCGTGCCGGTGGTGGCAACGGCGACGAGTGGGCTGGTGTCGAGCTCGCCGAGGTGCGGGACAAGCCCGCCATCGTCCTGTCCGACACGAACGGCGAGCCCTACGACCTCGTGCGTGAGACCGAGGGCGAGCTGACGATCCTCTTCTTCGGGTACACGAGCTGTCCCGACCTGTGCCCGGCGAACCTCATCACCATCGACAAGGCCCTGGCGACGATGCCGGCTGACGTGCGGGCGGCGACGAAGGTCGTGTTCGTGTCGGTCGACCCCCAGCGCGACACGCCGAAGGTCATCCGCTCGTACCTCGACGGCTACGACAGGGAGTTCGTCGGGCTCACCGGGACGCCGGCCGAGCTGCGGCGGGCGCAGGACCTCGCCGACGTGCCCGAGGCGGCATACGACGAGCCCGACGAGGACGGCTTCTACCTCGTCGGTCACTCGAGTGAGATGATCGCCTACGGCCCCGACGGCCGGGCGATGCTGACCTACCCGTTCGGGACCCGGCAGTCCGACTGGGCGCGCGACCTGCCCCGCCTGGCACGAGGCGAGACACCGTGAGCGACCGCAGGGAGCGCACGGCCTGCCGCGCGACCGCCAGGGAGCCGGAAGGCGATGGGGTTCGGGGGCGCAGCCCCCGTGGTGACACCGTGAGGCGCAAGTGAGGCTCTGGTGCGTGCGCATCACGACCGACTGGTCGTGGCAGTGGCGTCCGTACTTCGGGGTCTGGGTGCTGGTGGCGCTGTTCGTCGGGTTCTACGCGCTGTCGTGGCGCCGCCACCTACGCGTCACGGCACGGGTGATGCAGCCCGACGACTGGCGCCACGTGCGCCGCTACGGCGCCGCCATGGTGGCCCTGGTCGTGGCGTCCGACTGGCCGCTCGGTGCGCTCGGTGCGGCGTACCTGCTGTCGGCCCACATGACGCAGTTCCTGATCTACATCCTCGCCTTCGCCCCGCTGCTGCTGCTCGGCACGCCAGAGTGGATGGCGCGACGGCTGCTCCACCGCTTCCGGCTCGACCGCATCTACCGTTTCGCCACGAAACCGATCGTCGCCGCACTCCTGTTCAACGGGTTGCTCGTGACGACGCACGCGCCGGTCACCGTCGATCTGCTGCGCGGCAGCCAGATGGGTTCGTTCGTGATCGACATGACGTGGCTCGCGATGGGGCTCATCGCCTGGTCGCCGATCATCTCGCCGCTGCCCGAGGTCGTGCACCCGTCGGTTCCGATCAAGCTCGCCTACCTCTTCCTCGCCGTCAGTGGGATCTCGGTCATCCCGGCCGGGTTCATGGTGTTCTCCGAGTACCCGCTCTACTCGGCGTACGAACTGGCACCGCGCATCATCGGTCTCAGCGCGCTCGATGACCAGCAACTCGCCGGTGCGGTCATGAAGATCGGCATGGTGCCCGTCATCTGGGGGACGATGGCGGTGATGTGGGGACGCTGGTTCCGAGCCGCCCACGAGGCCGATCAGTCCTACCGCAGACCGTCAGCATCGGGAACGGCGCCGCAGCGGTACACTCGCTCCGGTTCATAGTCACCCTGCCCCGCAGAGGGGCCCCCGCGCTGCGGGGTCCGGAGGGAGGAAAATCGCATGACACGTGCGTACGAAATGATGGTGATCCTCGACGGCGACGTCGAAGACGCCAAGGCACAATCCTGGATCAAGCGGATCACCGACGCCATCGAGGCGGGCGGTGGCACGATCCATGGCAAGCCCGACTGGTGGGGCAAGCGGCCGTTCGCCTATCCCATCAACCGCAAGCCGACGGGGTACTACCTCGTGCTCGAGGTCGTCGCCGCGCCCGGTGCGCTCGACGAGACCGAACGGATGCTGCGGCTCGCGGACGACATCGTCCGCCACAAGGTCATCCGCCTCCCCGAAGACGAGGCCGAGCGCCGCGGCATCTCCGTGGAAGCCGCCTGAGCCCGGGCCCGAAAGGAACATCACCATGGCAGACAACAGCATCTCCCTCGTCGGCAACCTCACCCGCGAACCCGAGCTGCGCTTCACCCAGAGTGGGCGTGGCGTGACCACGTTCGGCATCGCCGTGAACCGCCGCTACCAGGTCAACAACGAGTGGCAAGAGCAGACGTCGTTCTTCAACGTCGTCGCATGGGGCACGCTCGGCGAGAACGCCGCGGCCTCGTTCGGCAAGGGCGACCGCGTCATCGTCGTCGGTCGCCTCGAGCAGCGCTCGTGGGAGACCCAGGACGGCGACAAGCGCTCCACGGTCGAGGTCGTCGCCGACGAGGTCGGCCCCAGCGTGCGCTGGGCGACGGCGAGCATCGAGAAGACCACCCGCAGCTCCAGCGATGGCGGTGGCGGTGGCGGTGCCTCCGGCGGCAGCGACCGCCCGCCCGCCAGCAGCTACGAAGAAGATCCCTTCTGATCCGGCATTGCCGCATCCGACTCCGCGCCACCTGACTCTGAGGCAGACACACACATGGCAAGCAAGAAGAACCGGTCGTCCCGAGGACCGAAGGAAGCGCCCCGTCGCTTCAAGAAGAAGACCAGCGTGCTCACGATCGAGAAGGTCGACTACGTCGACTACAAGGACGTCGATCTGCTCACGCGGTTCATCAGCGATCGTGCCAAGATCCGCAACCGGCGGGTCACCGGCAACGACGTGCAGCAGCAGCGCGATGTCGCCAATGCGATCAAGGTCGCGCGAGAGATGGCGCTGATCCCGTACGCCAAGCGCGTGTCGTCGCAGCGCACCCGTCCGTCGCGTGACGGCGATTCGCGCTTCGATCGTGGCGGCGGCGACGACCGTCGCGAAGGCGGTCGCGACGGTGGCCGCGAGGGCGGTCGCAGCGGTGGTCGTGACAGTGAGGGGTCGACCGATGTCGCGCCCGACGCCGCGAGCGGCGATGTCGAGACCCAGGAGGACGAGGCCTGATGGCCAAGCTCATCTTGCGTGCCGACCTCGACGGCCTCGGCAAGCGCGGTGACATCGTCGAGGTGTCCGACGGCCACGCCCGCAACTACCTGCTGCCGAAGGGTCTCGCGATGACGGCAACGTCCGGCGCCGTCGACCAGGCAGCGAAGATGCGTCGCTCGCGCGACCAGCGCGACCAGGCCGATCGCGACCAGTCACAGTCGATCGCCTCGAAGCTCGTCTCGCAGGTCATCACGATCGAGGCGAAAGCCGGGAGCGAGGGCAAGCTCTTCGGTTCTGTCACGTCCGTCGACATTGTCGCCGCCGTCGAGGAGTCGACTGGCATCGCGCTCGATCGTCGTCACATCGACGCCGAGCCGATCAAGACGCTCGGCGAGCACGTCGTCACGGCACGCCTGCACTCCTCCGTCTCCTTCCCCATCACGCTCAACGTCGTCGCTGTATAGCTGGCGGGCTCCGGCTCCGCTTCGCTTTGCCGTGTAAGTGGCGGGCTCCGGCTCCGCTTCGCTTTGCCGTCGCGCCGCGTGCTCTGGGCGGCATCGCTCTCACCTGCTGCGAGAAATCCCGCCCAGACGACATCGTGGGAGAAATGCCGCCCAGACGGGTCGTTGGCCAGCTCCCGTCGCGAGAGGTCATCGGTCGTACGCGACGTCGGGCGTCGCGCCGCCAGGCGCAGGCCGACAGCCGAGAGCGGCCAAAGCGAAGCGGAGGCCAGTCGAGGCCACTGATACAGGGTGCCGAGGTGGTTGACTTCGGGGGATGCGGATCCTTGTCGTCGGGGCGGGCGGGGTCGGATCGGCGGCGGTGTCGATCGCGCTGCGCCGCGACGTCTTCGACCACGTCGTGGTCGCGGACTTCGACATCGGACGGGCGCAACGTGCCGCAGCGAGCGGCGGTGAACGCACCACGGCGGTGCAGGTCGACGCGACCGACGAGCGCGCCGTCGC
>JALZNU010000181.1 GCA_030857495.1 Actinomycetota bacterium
AGGTTGCCCTCGAGCCCGATGCGCACGTCCTCCTCGGTCGGATTCGGCTGCTCGTCGAGCAGGCTCGTCGCCGCCATGATCATGCCCGGCGTACAGAAGCCGCACTGGAGGCCGTGGTTCTCCATGAACGCCTGCTGCATCGGGTGCAGCTCACCGTCGCGAGCAAGGCCCTCGATGGTGGTGATCTCACCGCCGTCGGCCTGCGCCGCGAGCAGCGTGCAGCTCTTCACGGATTCGCCGTCGAGGTGCAGCGTGCAGGCACCGCACGACGAAGTGTCGCAGCCGACGTTGGTGCCCGTGAGACCGAGGTGGTCTCGAACGAGGTGAACGAGCAACGTGCGCGGTTCGACGTCCGCGCTGCGCTGCGTTCCGTTCACCGTGACGGTGATCTCCACGTGCTACCCCCTGGTCCCATTGGTGGCCGGATCACACCCGACTGCTCGGGTGGAACACGCTGCACATCATGGCACGGCGTCCCGTCGGCCCCGGCATGCGGGAGGCGAGCTCAGCCGTGGAGCTGTTGGGCGAGGTAATTGGCCTCACCGAGCTGCGCGATGGCGGCGAGCTGGGTCTCGAGCCAGTCGGCGTGCTGCTCCTCGTCGACAAGGATGCCGGCGAGGAGCTCGCGGCTGCCGTTGTCGGTGCGCTCGACGGCAAGCGCGACGCCGCGGTTGAGGCGCTCGATGGCGGCGATCTCGACGTCGAGGTCGTTGCGGAACTGCTCGGCCACGGTCTCGCCGACCTTGAGCGGGAAGAGGCGCTGCATGTTGGGCATGCCGTCGAAGTAGAGGATCCGGTCGACGATCTTCTCGGCGTGACGCATCTCGTCGATGGACTCCTCGCGGATCTTGGATCCGAGCCGCTCGTAGCCCCAGTTGTCGCACATCTTGGCGTGGATGAAGTACTGGTTGATGGCCGTCAGCTCGGCCGTGAGGACCTCGTTGAGGACTTCGATGATGTCGTCGTCAGCGCGCACGGCGTCACACTACGCCGCAGCGACGCGGCGTAGGCGCCTGACGGTGACGGCCGTCTCGAGCAGATCGTCGATCGTCGGGTGGCAGCCGTGACAGCACGTGCCCGCTCCGCTGGCGAGGCCGACCTCGTCGATGGTGGACGCGCCGTGGCGGATCGCTCTGCGGACCTCTCGGGCCGTCACGCCGCGGCACAAGCACACGTACATCGGGACGTAAGGTACCCCTAACCAGACCGTCAGCGCAACTGCAGGATGTCGCTCACGATGGCGTAGACGAGGAAGGCGATCACGGCCGTGCCGAGTGCGGTGTACCACCAGCGCGTGTCGTGGTCGGCGCGCCAGAAGCGACGGATGCTCATCACGATCATCACGATGGCGAGCACGTTGATCGGCAGCACGATCGCCGGCGCAGCGTCGGTGGCGATGCCGATGGCCGGGAGCACGAACGGCAGCACGACGTACATCAGCATGCAGCGCACCGTGGTGACGAGCAGTGACGTGCGGAACGCCTTGCGTGCCGCCGCTACCGATGCTCGCGGGGCGTCGACGGGAAGGCGCAGCAACCGCCGCATGAAGCGGTCGGCGGGGGCGTCGTGTCGCAACGGGGCGGGTCGCGAGCCGAGTGTCGCCGGCTGGTCGGCAGCGAGTGGCTCGACCGCCTCGATCATGGACTTGACGGTCTCGCTCATCCGCCGCGCAACGGTAGGTCGTCGCCCATCAGCTCACAACTCCAACCAACTCGGCCCCACCACGGTCTGGGCGGGATTCGTTCCATCACACGGTCTGGGCGGGATCCGTTCCAACTGCTGACCGCGATCCCGCCCAGACCGTCACTCGTCGAGGGCGCGCTCGGCACGCGGGCTGCGGCGATACGTCGACACGGTCGGATCGCCGGCGAGCCAGAACCGCCACGGCACGTCGACTGCCTTGGACACGCCGACGCGTGGACCGCAGGCGATGTCGTGCACGAACGGTCGCCCGTAGTCGAGGCGGACGCCACTGCGGGCGGTCAGGTCGCGACCGAGGTCGGCGATGCCGAGTCCGAGTGCACGGGCGAGGTTGCCGGGTCCTCGGCCGAGGGCGACACCGGGAACGGCCGCACCCCGCCGCCGGCGAGCGAGTTGTTCGCCGTGCACGATCTCGCCGGCGCGCACGAGGACCGCGGCGGCCTGCGCCGTCGGTCCGGTGACGACGTTGGCGCAGTAGTGGATGCCGTACGAGCGGTAGACGTAGAGCCGCCACGGCGGTCCGTACATGATCTCCGAGCGCGGTGTGCGCGTGAAGCCGTGCGAGGCCGGGTCCTCGATGCCGCCGTACGCCTCGACCTCGGTGATCCGTGCCGCGACGCCGTGGCCGTGCAACACGCGCCCGAGCAGGTGGCGGGCGTGCAGCGCGACCGCGGCCGCCTCGAACGTCCGGAAGCCTTCGTCGTCGACGCGACCGTCCGTCACGAGACCGACCCGCGCCAGCACAGCCTCGCTCGCCGCGTTCCCGCCCTCGACCCCGGCTCGCCACCGCACGGCGTGCGCGAGCGCGGGGTGCTCGACGACGAGGCAGAGGGCGTCGGCGGCGAGTCCCCGCCCCCTGCGATCGGGTCGCGTCGTGAACGCGAATCCGGCGACGCCGTCGACGACGTCCACGTAGACCATCACCACGGGGACGCCGTCCTCGTCCGCGACGAACTGGACCCGATCGAAGCCGTCGGCGAGAGTGAGCGCACGCGACGCCCACCCGGTCCCGCCGAGCCACCGCTGCGTCCCCGGATCGGCGAACCACGCGTCGACGACCCTGAGGTCGTCCTCGCCCATCGTCCGCAGGGTCAGCACCCGTGCCCCTTGCTCATCGGCCTGGACGGTAGGCGCCGGTGGGCGGCCGCAGCTCGCATCATCGCCACGAGCATGGCGTTCGACCAGGATTGGACCGTGAGCGATCGCATCGACGTCACCGTCCGGCTTGCTCGATGGCGGCGCCGGACCGACGGACCCTTGCTGGCCGTTGCCATCGGAAGCCTTCCGCTTCTGATGCTCGAGATTGCCCGGGGTGACCTGACAACGGCGGATCGCCGGATCTTGGACATCGCCAACGTGATCGTGTTCCTGGCGTTCGCGATCGACTATGCCGTCGAGTTGTCGCTTTCGTCCGATCGTCGGGCCTTCGTCCGTGCCGAGTGGCTCAATGGAATCATCGTGCTCGCATCTGCCATCGCCGTGGTTCCCGTGCTGGCGCCCATTGGGGGACTGCGCATACTCCGTGGCGTCCCCGCCGTACGGGGAGTAGCCGGAGTGGTGCGGATACTTGCGATCGGCGGTGCCGCAGCGCGAGACGTCCGCCAGCTCGTGCGCCGCCGTGCGGTGACGTTCGCTTGTGCAACCGCCGCGCTCACCTGGCTCTCGGCGGCGGCGGCCTTCACGCTCGCCGAGGACGTGGGGGCAGACGGCCGCCTCCGTTCGTTCACCGATGCGCTCTGGTGGTCCGCCGCGACCATCACGACGGTCGGCTACGGCGATGTCGCGCCGACGACGGTGGGTGGTCGGCTGGCGGGAGTCGTGACCATGATCGTCGGGATCTCGACGTTCGCCGTCATCACGGCGAGGGTCGCAGCGTTCCTGGTCGTCGACGACGACGCCTGAACGCCCTCCCCCGATCTCTGCCAGTCGGTGGAGAGCGCTCGCCACAGTGGGGCACACGGGCATGCTGTGGCGAAGAAATCTTGCCCGCAGGGTTGACAGACGAACGTATGTTCGATAGAGTATGTGCATGGGGATCGGTGAACTGCACGCCGGGGAGTTGCACAAGGTGATCGACGAGATGCTCGCCGTCGCACCCGCTGATCTCGACGACGACACCCTGCACGACGACGTGATCGAACTGCAGGCCGTCACCGCCCGGCTGGCGGCGTTGAAAGCGTCACGGGTGGCGGAGTGGGCGCGTCGGTCGTTGTGGAACAGCGACGGTTCGACGTGTGCGTCGTCGCGGCTGGCAGCCGAAGCCGGGCTCGCACCGAGCGCCGCGCGAGACGAGATCCGTCGCGCCAATGCCCTCGCCGAGATGCCGGCAACCGCGGCGGCGCTCGCCGCCGGTGACATCTCTGTTGCTCACGTCGAGCTTCTCGCCCGGGCCAACAGTGCAGGTCGTGAAGGCGACTTCGCCCGTGACGAAGACCTGTTGGTCGAGGACTGCATCACGATGGCGTTCGACGACACGCATCACGCTGTCGACTATTGGATGCTGTCGGCCGACGAGTCCGGCGCCGAGGCACACGCCGCGCGTCGTCACGCCCGCCGCGGCGTGTCGTGGCGCCGCGAACGTGACGGTGCTTTGGTGTTGCGCGCCGTGCTCGACCCCGTCGCCGCCGTCGCCGTCGACGAAGAACTGCACCGCCTCGAACATCAGCTCTACCTCACCGACCAGACCAACGGCGCCACCCGGACCCCCCGTCAGCGCAGCGCTGATGCGCTCGTCGAGATGGCGACACGATCTG